>NZ_AKJC01000137.1 GCF_000282535.1 Pseudomonas sp. GM84
GCCAGCCGCATCAGCCTCGACCCGATTGGCGCCTTGCCCGGCCCGTGGGGCTTCGGCGCGCAGGTGGAGGGCAGTGGATCGCACCTGATCCTGAACGACAGCGAGGTGTTCACCACCCAGAGAACCAGCTATGGCGTGCGTGCCTTGGCCGGCGCGCAGCTGGAGCTGAACGGCGGCCTGATCGATACCCAGGGCAATTACTCGGCAGGTCTGAGCGCGGGTAGCGCCACGGTGGTCGCCCGCGACCTGACGGTGCGCACCTCGGGCAACGACAACGCGATGGGCGTGGTGGCCGATGCCGGCGCCACCGTCTCGCTGTACGGCGGTACGGTCAGCACCAGCGGTAACGGATCACCTGTTGCCGGGAACCTCACGTTCCCTCACGCCCTGGTTTCACGCAACGAGGGCGCCCAACTCAATGCCTACGGCACTTCGCTGCACACCACCGGCACCCAGGCCTATGGCGCCGCGGTGGACGACGGCGGCAGCATGCTGCTCGAAGACCTTCAGGTGAAAACCGAAGGGCAGTATTCGACTGGGCTTTATGCCGGTATCGGCACCCTGAAACCGGGGGCGGTCAGCCTGGTGGCACGCAATGTCAGCGTGCAGACCTTGGGCGACTCGGCCGCCGCGGCCATGGTCAGCCGCAACAACCAGGCCCCTGAAGCGACGCTGGACCTGACCGGTTCGACCCTTGCCACCTCCGGACGGCTTTCCCATGGCCTGCAAGCGGAGGGCGGTGCACGCCTGAGCGCCAGTGACACCAGCGTCCTCACCCAGGGTGAAAGTGCCCTCGGCGCGTTGGCCAATAACCGTTCCAGCATGAAGTTGGACCACGCCAGCCTCAATTCCCAGGGTGACCTGGGCCATGCCGCCGTCGCCAAGAACGGCAGCCTGCTCGAGGCCAGCGCCAGTACCCTCAGCGCCTCTGGCCAACAGGCCGCGGCGTTGTATGCCCAGGGCACCGAAGCACTCGAAAGCGTGGTCGACATCGATTCCAGCGTGCTGCGTAACCAGTCCGGCGCCACCCTCGGCGTTGCCGGTGTGGCGAATATCAGCCTCACGGACAGCGTCGTCGGCGGCAGTGGCCAGTGGTTGAACGTCGATCAGGCGGTGGCCAGCGACGCCACCCAGCTGCCGGACATGGGCACTGGCCAATGGCAGGGCGTTGGCAAGACCCTGGAGAGCATCGGCAGGGCGAATGTCGACGTTTCGGGCTCGATACTCGACGGCTCGGCCCGCACCGCGTCGGGCAGCAGTTCGCAGGTAACCCTGCGCGACAGCAGCCTGTGGAACCTGACGGGCGACTCGAACCTCAGCCATTTGAGCAACCAGGCCAGTGTGATCGACTTCAGCGCGCCGCTGGCCGGCAGTTTCAAGACCCTCACTGTCAATAGCTACAACGGCAGCAACGGCACCATCGGGCTTAACACCTACCTCTACACGGACGGTTCTGCGTCGGACAAGGTGGTCATCGATGGCGGCGCAGCCACAGGCAGCAGCAATCTGCTGATCACCAACGCCGGCGGCCCAGGCGCGATCACCCAGGGTAACGGCATCCTGGTGGTGGATGCGCTGAACGGCGCCGTCACCGATCCGACGGCCTTCCGCCTGTTGAACCGGGTGGTCGCCGGCCCCTACGAGTACAACTTGTATCGTGGCAGCCAGGACGACAGCAACGGCCAGGCTTGGTACCTGCGTTCGACCGTTGAGACGGTTCCCGTTACTCCCGAAGTACCTGACACGCCCAAAGTACCCGATACTCCTAAAGTACCCGATACTCCTAAAGTACCTGACACTCCCAAAACGCCCGATACTCCGCAAACGCCTGACACGCCACGGACTCCCGATACTCCGCAAACACCCGATGTCCCGCAAATGCCGGACACGGCGCAAGTGCCCGAAACCGCCCAGGTGCCGCGAGCGCCACAGGTACCCAACTACCGCCCGGAAACCTCGCTGTACCGTGCGTTGCCGTCGATGCTGCTGAGCTACAGCCATGCCATGGTCGATACCCTGCATGAGCGGGTAGGCGAGGAGCGCCGCCTGGACAGTGACCCCTTGCCATCGTCCGTCGAAAAAGAGTACGGCCCGAGCCTGGGCTGGGGACGCTTGATCTACCGCAAGGGCAAGGATGACCTGGGCGAGGGCGCCCGCACGGACTACCGCATCCAGGCCTTCCAGGTGGGCAGCGACCTGTACCGCAAGGAAGACACGGACGGCAGCACCGATCAGGCTGGCCTGTCGCTGAATATCGGCAGAGTAGCCGCCAGCGTCGAGCACCGTGACGGTATCCAGGCGGGTGATGACCTGTTGCGCGCCTACGGTGTCGGTGGCTACTGGACCCATTTCGGGCCAGAAGGCTGGTACCTGGATGGCGTGCTGCAATTAAACCGGTTCGACATCAAGGCCAACTCCAACCAGTTGGCGGGGCTCAAGACCCGCGGGCGAGGTGTTACCGCGTCACTGGAAGGCGGTTATCCGTTCGATGCCACAAACGACCGCGACCTGCATATCGAACCGCAGGTCCAGCTGATCTTCAGCAAGCTCAACGTGGATGACGCCCGTGACCCTGCCGCCGAGGTGCGTTTCGAGGATGTCGATTCGTTGACCGGTCGCCTGGGCGTGCGGATCGCCAAGGACTGGTCGCGCGCGGATGACAAGGGCAAGGTACAGCGCACCAACGCCTGGGTACGCCCAAGCGTGTGGCATGAGTTCAGGGGCAAGGCCAAGACCGAGTTCTCGTCCGCCAACGGTTACATTCCGTTCGGCACCGACATGAGCGGCAACTGGGGCGAACTCAACCTGGGGCTGGACCATCAGATCGACGAACGCACCACGATCACCGGCTCGCTGGGTGTACAGAAGGCCTTTGGCAAGGACAGCAGAAGCCATGAAGGCATGATCGGCATCAAGGTGAAGTTCTGAGGCGCCTGCCGGCAAGCGCTGCGAACCTGGGGCCAGAGCGATAAGTCGTCAAAATGATCTATACCCAATACGGCAATCGCTCCTGACCCGTTGCAGCAAATCGCCAGGTGCACGTTCTGAACCTTTGTAGACGCAAGGAGTTTGCGATGGCTGAGGCAAGCAGGAAAATGAGCCTGATGGGGCTCACGACGCTGGTGACGGTGAACATGATGGGCTCTGGGATCATCCTGTTGCCCACCAGCATGGCGCAGTTGGGTGCCGTTTCGCTGCTGTCCTGGGTGTTTACCGCCATCGGCTCGATGGCCATCGCTTACTGCCTGGCGCAATGCGGGGTTTTCTGTACACGTTCCGGCGGCTTGTCGGCCTACACCGAAGAAGCGCATGCCAAGTCAGGTTTCTTCCTGTGCTCCTATCTGTACTTTCTGTCCTTGGCCATCGCCAACGTGGCGGTGGCCATTTCCGCAGTAGGCTACATGACGGCTTTCGTGCCCTGGCTGGATACCGGTGCGTTGCCGCTGTGCGTCGGCACGATCACGCTGATCTGGCTGACCACGCTCGCCAACTTCGGCGGACCGAAAATCACCGGCAAGATCGGCGCCTTCACCGTATGGGGGGTGATCATTCCCGTAGCGGGCTTGAGCATCTTCGGCTGGTACTGGTTCAAGCCCGAGATCCTCATGGCGGCCTGGAACCCCAACCAACTGCCGATCTCCGAGGCCATCGGCAAGGCCATACCCCTGACCCTGTGGGCGTTCCTGGGCATGGAATCGGCAGCCCAGGCCACCGATGCGGTAGAGAACCCCCGGCGCAACGTGCCGCTGGCCTGCCTGTTCGGCACGCTGGGGGCCGCTGTGGTGTACGTCCTGTCCACCACGGTCATCCAAGGCATTATCCCCAACGCCGACCTGGCCAACTCCTCGGCACCCTTCGCGCTGGTCTACGCCACCATCTTCAACCCGACCGTGGGCAATATCGTCATGGCCCTGGCGGTCGTGGCCTGTATCGGCTCGCTGTTGGGTTGGCAATTCACCCTGGCGCAAACCGCCAAGATGACGGCCGACCAGGACCTTTTCCTCAAGCTGTTCGGCAAGGTCAATTCGATGAACGCGCCCGTCATCGGCATGACCGTGTGCGCCTTGTTGCAAACCGTGATGGCCCTGTCGACCATCTCGCCCGATGCCGCCGCCCAGTTCGCCAGGCTGGTCAGCCTGGCGGCGGTCACCAACCTGATCCCCTATATCACTGCATTGACCGGCTTGCTGGTGATCATGCACAAGGCTGGCGTCACGCCGGGGGTCTACACCCGCAACATGGTGGTGCTGCTGATTGCCGTGGGCTACTCGTTGTATGCCCTGCACGCCTGCGGCCTGGAAGCGGTGATGGGCGGCACCCTGGTGCTGGCGATCGGCTACCTGCTGTATGGGTTCCTCGGTCAACGCTTCACCGATGCGTCACCGCGCAGCAACTCCACGCCCAAGCCGTGAGTACCGCCAAGCCGAGCGCTGCGGCACTTTGATGGGTACTGCGATCAGTGTTTGTGCTTGTGTTTATGATGTTTATGCTTGCCGTGGTCGTGATCGTGATCGTGATCATCATCAGCCATGCTGTTGCCAATCGCACCGCCTGCCGCGCCACCCAGGCCGGCGCCCACGGCCCCACCTGTCGATCCACCGACACTGTGGCCTATGACTTGACCGCCCGCGGCGCCCAGGCCGCCACCGATGGCTGCCTCGGTCTTCTTCCCATCCTTGGCGCCCATCGCGCCACCGGCAGCACCACCGAGGCCAGCGCCGATGGTAGCGCCGGTGGAGCCACCCACTGCGTTGCCAACCACACTGCCCAAGGTGCCTCCAAGCCCGCCGCCCACGGCAGTGTTGGTGTTCTCACCGGCGACTGCGGCTTGGGCGACGACAAGGGTTAATGCAACTACGGATACGATCTTGCGCATTGTTCAGTCCTCAAACTGTGTACAGAAAAAGTCTGATCAAGTTTACATGAGAGGACAACGCTGAAACTCAAGTTCAAGGGGGTCAGGTCAAAAGGGGGAGCCGAACCGCTACCGGTCATCGGCTATTCGGCAAGCATTCACTGCACTTCGTACGACATGCAGTACTGATTCCGTTGCCGCTTCGCTTCGTACATCGCTGCATCGGCGTCTTTTATCAATTGGTCGGTGTCCCTGGAATCAGGCGGCGAAAGTGCAACCCCGATACTGGGCGTGACGAAGTCGATGAAGTGGTCATTCAAGCGAACAGGCTCGCCCAGCACCCGAAGCAGACGCTGTGCCAACAGCCGGGCGCCGTGCGCATCGGATCCGACGGCGACGAGCGTGAATTCATCACCACCCAACCTGAACGCTCGATCGGGTTCACGCACGGCATTTTCCAGGCGACGAGCGATGCAGATGAGCAGTTGATCGCCCACTTCGTGGCCAAAGGTATCGTTCACCTGTTTGAAGCGATCCAGATCGATGAACAATAGCGCCAGAGGCTGCGCGTTATCGCTCAGCATGCCGCGAAGGTATTCGTGAAAGGCTTTGCGGTTACCCAGGCCCGTCAATGCATCTTTGTGGGCCATGTCATAGAGCCGGTCCTGATAGTCAACATGGGCACTGACATCGTGCAGGATGCCCCGGTAGCCCCAGGGCTTTCCATTGTTGTCGAAAATGCGTGTAACACCGGCCTCGTAGTGCCCGAAACTGCCGTCAGCACGACGCATACGGCCCGAGAACACCGGCCCACTGTGCTGTCCTGCGCTGCCGAGTACCGCTGCCAGATCCTCGTCGTTTTCAAGCAAGACGGCGAAGGACTCGCCCAACAAGTTTTCCTGCAAATACCCAAGCTGCCTGCAGAAGGCCGGGTTGACCGCCTGCAAATGGCCACGCGCATCGAGCTCGAAATACCCTTCCTGGATTCCCGCCAGGATCGCAGCATCCCGCGCTTCGCTCTGCTCAAGACGATCCAGCATCTGGTTCGCCTCTTTGGCCAGCGCGCCAAGTTCGTCATTGCCACGGTCTTGCAGGCGAATGCCTGTCGTTTCCGGGCCGATAGATGAAAGTTGGCTGTGCATGCGCCTGATGCGCCGCAGCAGGAACCCCTCCAGGCCCAGGTGAATGACGACCCAGGCCAGAATCAAGGCGGCTGCCAGCACGGCAGTGAAAATGTTGAGCTGGCGAATACCTTCGAGGTACAAGTGCCGGTCGCGTATCAACTGCAAACTGAGTTGTGGGTTGCCGATGCTGTCGTAGAACACCAGATCGATACTGTGGCGCTTGCCGTCCAATAGTTGCCGGTGAGTGACGCTGATTTGCCCGCTATCTCCCAGGACTGCGGCCTTTCGCTCGGTTTCGGCGGGTGGGGCCCAGATCAAGGTTCCCCCTAGCTGCCGCCTCAGGTCATTGATGCGCGCCGTGTCCAGGAACGTGCCACCAAACAGGTAGCCGCCCTTCGCCGGCGCAGCCACGAGCATCACCGGCACCCCTTCGAGGGTGATGAGTTGACCGCTCGGTAGCCGAGTCACTGCCTGAGCCAGTTCGCTCAACCGTTGCTCGATGCTCGCTTGCAACGATTCGGCAACCAACGGTGGATTCGCATTCAACGAAGCAACGCGGTGCCCAGACACAGGTTGCAGTATCAACGGTGTCCCCACGGCTGCAGCCTGGATCACGAAGTCGAAACCGGTGCGGCGCCAGCTGAGCGGCGCCGCAGGGTCATCCAGCACCTGCACCAGGTCTCGCAACCGGTCGGCATCACGCTCGAAGAAGATGTCCAGCGTCGCTCGCAACCGGTCGCCTTCCATCGTGAGCAGTTGCTTGTCCTCCTGGTCCAGCCTGGCGAGCAGGAGGTGGTGCCCCAAAACCCACATCACCAGCAGCACCAACAACACGGGGGGCGTGAACAGGCACAATAATCGTTTTCGCAAAGTCATGAATGTTTCTCGCGAATCACCTAAAAAGCAGCTGCGTCTCCTGGATATGGCGATACATGTCCATCGTTGCGCGGCCCTGCAGCAGCCAATCTGGCTAATCGTGCTCAGGAGAGTAGTATCTCCGTGCGATGAATCCAAATATGGCGCAGTCCAGGACAATCCCCATGGCTTTCGAACCGAGTGAAAGCAAGTTGTACTTCGAGGATCTGAAGGTGGGTGCATCCTTCACCAGTGGTACCTATGAGATGACCCTCGAGCGGATCTTCGAATTCGCTGCGCAATTCGATCCTCAGCCATTCCACACCGACGCTGATGCAGCGAAGGCAACCTTTTTTGGCGGGTTGGCGGCAAGCGGCTGGCACACGGCGGCTGTCACCATGCGGCTGCTGGTTCAAAGCGTTCCGATTGCAGGAGGGCTTATCGGCGCAGGCAGCGAGATCACCTGGCCAAGGGCTGTGCGACCCGGCGACGTATTGCGCGTGACGACAACGGTGAAAGAACTGATCGGCTCCAAGTCCAAGCCTGACCGGGGCTTGGCTGTTCTTGAAAGCATCACTTACAACCAGGACGACGCCGTGTGCCAGCGTAACGTGTCCAGGGTGCTGGTGTTTCGACGACCGCCGCCGCAGTCACGATAGCCCATGCATGTCGGTGGTCTATGATTGACGAGCCTCACCACACCGGCGGGGCACGCAGCGTCAATCTCAGACCTACGAGGTAACATCATGGCTACCCTCAATGGAATGCTGGACCCGGATGATGCGGTCATTCTGCTTATCGATCATCAGAGCGGTTTGTTCAACACCGTTCGTGATGTACCTATTCCCGATCTACGCAACTACGTAATCGCTATCGCAAAGACAGCGACGCTGTTGAATATTCCGGTGATCACCACCGCCTCCGTGCCTGACGGCCCCAATGGGCCACTGATACCCGAGATTCATGAACATGCACCGCACGCGGTGTATGTCCCACGCACAGGGCAGATCAACACCTGGGACAACCCATTGTTCGTCAAGGAAATTGAAAAGACGGGGCGCAAGACGCTGATCATCGCCGGCACGCTGACCAGCGTCTGCATGGCGTTTCCTGCGGTCAGCGCGGTTCAGGCGGGGTACAAGGCCTATTGCGTCGTGGACGCTTCGGGGAACTGGAGCAAGCTGGCAACCGACACCACCATCGCGCGGGTCGCACAGGCTGGCGCGATTCCCACCGATACCTTCGCCATCGTCGCTGAATTGATGCAAACCTGGAACCGACCAGAGGGCTCGCGCTTCGCCGAGATTCTTGCCGACCATGTGTGCCCGGAATACAAATGCCTGATGGAGAGCTTTGGCAAAGCGCAAGCGGTGGTCAAGGATGGCCCTGAAACGCATCTGGACAAATACCGGTAGTTGCCAGGTATCAAGTCCGGCCCCCGGGTTGCACCGGGGGCTCTCCCGCCCATTACACGTGCACGGCCGTCAAGGCAAAGTCCTGCGGACCCGCCGAAACATTCGAGGCGACAACCTCGATCGTCCAATCGCCCGCTACGGGTTTGTCGACCTGGATCAACTCGACGTTGTTGGTGCTGTCGAGTTTGAGAACGTTGGCTTTTGCGCCGCCCGGCGGGTTGCCGGTCAATCGCTTGCCGGACGGTGTGCGAACGATGAGATTCAGGTTGTTCACAAGCTTTTCTCCCGGATAGTCCGTGTACGCGAGCACTATTCGCAGAGGCCGTGCGGTGTCTGTAATCGATTGCGTGACACTCCATTTTTTCCCTGTGACGAGTGCCGGGCCATCGATTGCCAGGATTGGGTGTGAGAGTGACCGGTCAAGATTCACACGCCCGAAGCCCTGATGAGGGTCGAGCAAGACACCTTTGGGCGCCGTCCCGGGCAAGCGCTGCGCTCCGGCGATCAGCAGTGCCTTGACAAGTGCTGCACTGGGATTGGCCAACTGCCGTTGAGTACGCAAAAACTCTCGCAGCAATGCCACCGCCCCGGCCGTGAGAGGCGTGGCCATGCTTGTTCCACCCATGAAGAAGTATTTGTGATTGACCGGGTAGGGGGACCAGGCGAAGTTGTTCGGGGCTATCTGTGTCGAGCGCGTGGAGAGGATGAAAGTGCCCGGGGCGACCACATCGGGCTTGATGCGGTTGTCGCGGGTGGGGCCACGACTGCTGAATGCCGCAACCTGATCCGGTTTGTCAGCCATCGGGTTGCTGTGGAACGGGGCCACAGGGTAGTCCTCATTCCACCATTTGCCATAGGTTTGCGACTTGAACTGCGGACGTTGGTTTTCACTTGCCCCCACGGTGATGCAATTCTTGGCCGTTCCCGGGGAAGTGATGCTGGTTAGATTGATCTTGCCGTCTCCATCCTTGTCTGTCCCATCATTTCCTGCGGCGATGAGGAAGCAAAAGTCCCGGTGCTTCCAGACATACTCATCAAATTGCCGGCATTGCTCGTCGTATTCCCCAGCATCCCCGCCCCCCCAGGAGTTGGAGTGGATGCGCGCGCCCTTATCGTAAGCGAACTGGAACAAGGGTCCGAGATTGTCAGGCAGGCCGGCAAGCAGGAATCGGTGTTGTGCCAGATTCGGAGGGGTCTGCGGCTTCCACTTCATTTCCTGTTCGATGGCTTGAAAGACCAGCTTTGCCTTATGGGCCAGGCCATGGATGCGTTCCGGTCCACCGTTCGATGCGGTGCCATTGCCGAGCACCGAGCCGCTGACATGCGTGCCATGCCCTGAGTTGACATCGGCAGCACCGTCATCCGCGCCACCATTGGTCACATGGTCAAGCCAGGCCGTGGCGATAGGGTAGCTCTTGATCGCGACGATCCTCCCGGCGAAATCAGGATGAATGGTTACTGGATCGCCTGTGTCGAGACCGGTATCGCAGACGGCAATGATTTCTCCATCGCCTGTCAGGCCGAGCTTTGTCGACATGCTGGTCGGTTTGCCATTGCCCATGATGACGGTAGCCACATTATTGCTTGTACGGGGTATGACCCGTTGCCGGATGTAGCGCACGCCGTGCACTGCAGAAAGTTGGCGAAGTTGTTCAGGGATGACGTTCGCGGGTTGAGTGGATGCCACGATCAAAACGCGGGCACGGGCGTTTTTTGAAACGGTCTTGAACCCGATTCGACTGGCCTCCTTTGAAACCTTCTGCACATCGGCCCCCTTGAATAGCTCTACCGAAAAATGGTCGGGGACCTCGCAACGCCTCGGCAGGGTGTCACGATTGTCTCTATTTCCCACGAGTTCAGGCGCAAGCCGTGCATCGTGCGGTAAATGTCCTACCCATTGTACGAAGGGCAGGTTGGCAATCTTCGTGAGTCGTTCGCCCGTTGTCCGGATGACATAGCCAAAAGCGCCATAGGGCTCACAAACATTCACGCCAAGTTTTCGCAGTTGGTTCAACCAGGTGCGTTTGATAGGGGCTACGAACTGCACTACATAGTGGTGGGGTTTCTCGTCCACATGGGAAACATTCGGGTCGACGCCACCGCAGCTCAGCGTGTTGATGGTGCGCTTGCCGATTTGCAGGTCGTATTCCTGGGTGATGTCTTCTACCGGAAACGCCTGTGCCAGTGCGGTGGCCACTTTGTTACCCGCCTGGACCACCACGAATGCGTCGTAACGATCAATAATCTGCGCGCGTGCTTCAATTGAAGGGATATCGGATTTGTCCGCGAAGACTTTGAGGATTGACATTGCAAGACTCCTTGACAGGTAAGAGAAGCCGGCGCAGGCCTACCTCATAGTAGTAGGCCAGGAAACTTGCAATTAATGCTTGGCACTTTATTTGCTCCAGCCAAAGTAGCGGCTTGCGCTGTCCAGCAGGCGCAACCCAGCCTGGCAAGGGCTGCGGTGTTTCACAGCACGTTCCATCACTTGCAGGGTTTACCCAGTAGTGGGGGATTACTCCCACCTGGTTTAGGCGTGCAGTTGAGCAAGGCCCGCACACCCGGAGGCGCGATGAGATCATTTTCAGCATGGAGGCTCGCTGACAAAGCGAAGACCCAATTCACGGAAATCGCCGAACCTTTCCACCTCATGCGGCGATTCTCGTTGACCAGCTTCGCGATCATCAGCGGTGTGGCCATTGGTCTGGCCTGGTTCTCGACGCGTTTTCTGGTCAATGAAAGCCTGGAGCGCGATGCGTTACTTTCAGCGCAGTTCATTCAGTCGATCGCCGTTGGCGAAATTCGTCACCATGATCTGACGGGGATGAAAATGGGCGATGTGCTCTCCGCTGAACGCTATGGCATGCTCGATGCGCAAACCCTTGCCAATCGCCACCGGGCGCGCACGGAGTTTCTCGACCATTTGGCCAACCTGCCGGATCTGTTGTTGGCGAGCATCTTTTCTGCCAATCGCGAGGTCATCTGGTCAACCAACCCCCAGTTGATAGGGCGCAAGGTGAAAGAGGATGGTCCACTGGAGGCTGCCTTCAATTCGGGCGGGCGTGTCAGCGCCCGGTACGATGAAGTCGACCCCGAACGCACCGAACAGCAATTTACCCGACCGGCAAATATGTTCTTCGTGGAAAACTACATTCCGCTGCTGGACGACGAGGGCAAGGTCCTGGCCATGGTGGAAATCTACAAGGAACCAGTCGACCTGATCGAGCGCCTGGAGCGGGGCCGCAGGCTCATCTGGATCGCCACGGCGATCGGGGGGCTGATCATTTATCTAGGGTTGTTCTGGATCGTCTTGCGCGCGTCTCGGCTTTTGGCTCAGCAACAGGACCAGTTGGTAGCCAACAAGACATATGGCGGACTGGTGGAGATGTCCACGGCTGTCGCCCATAGCCTGCGCAATCCATTGGCCAGTATCCGCAGCAGCGCTGAACTGGCTCAGGCCACGCCCGGCCAGCCTGCGGTTCGAAACATCACCGACATCATTGCTCAGGTCGATCGGATGGCGGACTGGGTTGGCGAGCTGTTGCAGTGCTTGCGTCCGTTGAAAGGCGAGGCGGAAACGGTCGATCTGGTGACCAGCATCCATGAGGCCTTGAGCGTGTTCTGGCCCCGACTCGATCAATTGCGCATACAAACAGTGCTGGATATCGACGGACCGGTTGCGGTGATCAGCCACCGATTGCTGCTTGGCCAGGTCCTTAACAGTGTGCTGGCCAACGCCATCGAGGCCATGCCCGGCGGCGGCACGTTGCACTTGACGCTGCAGCGCAACGGCCCTGATGTGTTGCTGTTCATTGACGATTCAGGCCCAGGGTTGACGCGCCAGCAGCAGATGGCGGCATTCAAGTCGTTCTACTCGACCAAGCAGGGAGGGCTGGGGATCGGCCTGGTAATGGTCAGGCAGGTCATGGAGCACTTTGGCGGGCATGCAACGCTGCAGAACTTGTTACCCAAGGGGACCAGGGCCAGTCTGCGATTTCGTGTTGAAGTTCAACAGTTCAACAGGCGAACAGGTTGACCCTTATCTTCCGGGCTCGGTCTTTTACGGGCAGTGGACTGTCATCGGAGGTTCATTTACATCGCGCAACATTCCTGACAATCAGGCTCGGCGCGAGGCTTGCCTGTTCGCTCACCAGCACTACCGGCATGACTCATTCGTTGAGGAGTGCACCACCTTGACTGCGAGTCCGCATGAGCCTTACCGGATACCCAGCGCAACAGGAGCATGACCTCTACGGCCTGTTGTATGGCTTTGTCTTCCGTGCAGGTGAGCCCGGCCGGGAAATCGACTCGGCCCAGGCCTTGCGCTGGATGGCGGCGCCACGCGAGCCGGATGAATTTCTCTGGCTGCACCTCAATCTTGCCCATGCCGCCTGCGAACGCTGGATGAAGTCTCATCTTGGACTGCCTGAATCGTTCTTTGAAACTTTGCGCGAGGGCTCTCGCTCGACTCGCATCGAGTACGTCGACAACGCACTGTTGGCGGTGGTCAACGATGTGGTGTTCAACTTCGGCATGGTCTCTTCGGATGTGTCGACAATGTGGGCATGCGCCAGTAATCACCTGTTGGTGAGTGCTCGACTGCAACCCTTGCATTCGGTAGACAAACTGCGGACTTCGGTGAAGTTGGGTGAGCTGTTTCATTCGCCCATTGAGCTGCTGGTTCATCTGCTGCGTGACCAGGGCGATCTTCTGACGCAGATCGTGCGCGAAACCAACATGAGCGTCGATCGGATCGAGGATCAACTGCTCTCCCTGCGCTTGAGCGACAATCGCGCGGAGCTCAGTGCCATGCGCCGTGTACTGGTACGGCTTCAGCGGCTGCTGGCGCTGGAACCGGGGTCGTTGCTGCGGTTGCTGAATCGGCCACCGGAATGGCTGCAGGAGCAGGACATGCGCCAGCTACGCGCTGCCACGGAAGAGTTTTCGCTGATCATCAGCGACCTGGTTGCCTTGGGGGAGCGTATCAAGCTGCTGCAGGAAGAGATCGCCGCCAAGCTCAATGAACAGACCAACCGCACGCTGTTCACCCTCACTGTCGTTACAGTCCTGGCGTTGCCTATCAACATTATTGCGGGCTTTTTCGGCATGAACGTAGGCGGTATCCCCTTGGCCGATGACCCTCACGGCTTCTGGGTTCTGGTCGCCCTGGTCGCGACCTTCACCGTGCTGGTGGGGCGCTGGGCCTTTCGCAAGCGTTCGGAGTACTGATTCGCAGGGGGGCTGGCGCCCGTTGCAGTTCTACACGCAACGGGCGCCAGTGGTACGACTCAGGCTTGAACGACCGGGATGTTGGCGCTTGCCGCCACTTCACGGTACTCGGCGATCTGGTCGAAGCTCAGGTAGCGGTAGACGTCGGCCGCCATGCTGTCGATGTCGTTCGCGAACGCCATGTACTCTTCGACGCTCGGCAACTTGCCGATGATCGAAGCGACAGCGGCAAGCTCGGCCGATGCCAGGTACACGTTGGTAGCGTCGCCCAGGCGGTTCGGGAAGTTGCGGGTCGAGGTGGAGACCACGGTCGAACCGGTCTGCACACGTGCCTGGTTACCCATGCACAGCGAGCAGCCTGGCATTTCCATGCGCGCACCGGCTTTGTCGAAGATGCCGTAGTAGCCTTCTTCGGTCAGCTGGTGGGCGTCCATCTTGGTCGGCGGGGCCAGCCACAGACGGGTCGGAATGCCGCCTTCGACCTTGTCCAGCAGCTTGCCGGCCGCGCGGAAGTGGCCGATGTTGGTCATGCACGAACCGATGAACACTTCGTCGATGGCCTGACCCTGAACGGTCGACAGCAAACGGGCGTCATCCGGGTCGTTCGGCGCGCAGAGCACAGGCTCCTTGATCTCGGCCAGGTCGATTTCGATGATTTCGGCGTATTCGGCATCGGCGTCGGCCGACAGCAGCTCAGGCTTGGCCAGCCAGGCTTCCATGGCCTGGGCGCGACGCTCCAGGGTACGTGCATCGCCATAGCCTTCACCGATCATCCAGCGCAGCAGGGTGATGTTCGAACGCAGGTACTCGGCGATGGCTTTCTCTGGCAGCTTGATGGTGCAGCCGGCAGCGGAACGTTCGGCCGAGGCGTCGGACAGCTCGAAGGCTTGCTCGACGGTCAGGTCGTCCAGACCTTCGATTTCCAGGATGCGGCCGGAGAAGGCGTTGATCTTGCCTTTCTTCTCGACGGTCAGCAGGCCTTGCTGGATGGCGTAGTAAGGGATGGCATGGACCAGGTCGCGCAGGGTGATGCCTGGCTGCAGCTTGCCCTTGAAACGCACCAGGACCGACTCCGGCATGTCCAGCGGCATGACACCGGTGGCGGCGGCGAAGGCCACCAGGCCCGAACCTGCAGGGAACGAGATGCCGATCGGGAAACGGGTGTGCGAGTCGCCGCCGGTACCCACGGTGTCAGGCAGCAGCATGCGGTTCAGCCAGCTGTGGATGATGCCGTCGCCAACGTTCAGTGACACGCCACCGCGGTTACGCATGAAGTCCGGCAGGGTGTGATGGGTTTTCACATCCACAGGCTTTGGATAGGCCGCGGTGTGGCAGAACGACTGCATCACCAGTTCGGCGGAGAAGCCCAGGCACGCCAGGTCTTTGAGCTCGTCGCGGGTCATCGGGCCGGTGGTGTCCTGGGAACCGACGGTGGTCATCTTCGGTTCGCAGTAGGTGCCCGGACGGATACCGGCCACGCCGCAAGCCTTGCCAACCATCTTCTGCGCGAGGGTGAAGCCCTTGGTGTTCTGCACCGGTGTTTCAGGCTGCTGGAACAGGTCCGAAGGTGGCAGCCCCAGTTCGGCGCGAGCCTTGCCGGTCAGTCCACGGCCGATGATCAGCGGAATACGGCCGCCAGCGCGAACTTCGTCCAGCAACACCGGCGTCTTCAGCTCGAAGGTGGCGATGACGTCGTCGGTGCCGTGCTTGCAGACTTTACCGGCATGGGGGTAGACGTCGATCACGTCACCCATGTTCAGGTTCGAGACGTCGAACTCGATCGGCAGGGCGCCAGCGTCTTCCATGGTGTTGTAGAAGATCGGGGCGATCTTGTTGCCGAAGCAGAAACCACCGGCGCGCTTGTTCGGCACGTAGGGGATATCGTCGCCGAAGAACCACAGCACCGAGTTGGTGGCGGATTTGCGCGAGGAACCGGTACCGACCACGTCACCGACGTAGGCGACCGGGAAGCCTTTGGCCTTGACCGCTTCGATCTGGGCCAGCGGGCCGACCGAACCAGGCTGGCGCGGCTCGATGCCGTCACGGGCCATTTTCAGCATGGCCAGGGCGTGCAGCGGGATGTCAGGGCGCGACCAGGCGTCCGGGGCAGGGGACAGGTCGTCGGTGTTGGTTTCGCCAGGCACCTTGAACACGGTCAGGGTGTACTTCTCGGCGATGGCCGGACGCGAGGTGAACCACTCGCCGGCAGCCCAGGAGTCCAGCACGGCCTGGGCGTGGGCGTTGCCAGCCTTGGCTTTTTCGGCCACGTCGTGGAAGGCGTCGAACATCAGCAGCGTGTGCTTGAGCTGTTCGGCCGCGACGGCGCCCAGTTCGGCGTCATCCAGCAGCGCGACCAGCGTCTCGATGTTGTAGCCGCCCTGCATGGTGCCCAGCAGCTCGGCGGCGTGCTTGCGGTCGATCAGCGGCGACTTGGCTTCGCCCTTGGCGACGGCGGACAGGAACGCAGCCTTGACGTAGGCAGCTTCGTCCACGCCTGGCGGAACGCGGTTGGTGATCAGGTCTACGAGGAAGGCTTCTTCGCCGGCCGGCGGGTTTTTCAGCAGCTCGACCAGGCCTGCAGTTTGTTCGGCGTTCAGCGGCTGGGGCACGATGCCCAGGGTGGCACGCTCTTCGATGTGTTTGCGGTAGGCTTCAAGCACAGTTATTACCCTCATCAGTGGTCCCTAAAGGGAGTCCGGGACGCTCATCCAGCATTCCATGCACCCATGCGCTATCACGGCTTTGTGGGCCGCCCAGCCAGGGTCGCAGAGAATCCTTACAGAAGCTGCTTTCAAAGTTTTACGCCTGCAGAACGGGGAGCTGATGAGGGCTGGCGGGGCATGCAGGGGGTGCATGGCCCGGCCAACGCCGTTCTACCGGATCAACTGTGCTCGTGACGCTTTGAAAACAGCTTCCAACGGACATTGTTGCCTTAGAAAAGGCGGGATGATTCTACGGCAAAAAAATCCGGAAGGTAAGGCGCTGGACGAGACTTTAACGGGTGACCCTGGTTAGACAAAGGGCTAACATGGGCCCGTGTTCCACCGCCAAGCCGTTGTTTTTTCATGTCCAACCAATCCATCAAGACCCCTTGCGTCGGCCTGTGCTCCACGGTGTACGGAGACACGGTGTGCCGTGGCTGCAAGCGTTTTCACCATGAAGTGATCCACTGGAACGGTTACGACGACGAGCAGAAGCGCGCCGTGTGGCTGCGCCTGGAGCAACTGCTGGCGCAGGTGATGATGGCCAAGCTGGAGGTGTTCGACATAGGCCTGTTGCGCCAGCAACTGCAGCAGCGCTCGATCCGTTATGTCGAACAGCAGTCGGAGTATTGCTGGGCCTATCAGCTGATCGCCCGCGGGGCGCGAATGATTCGTGACCTTGAGGCGTATGGGATGGTGTTGCTGCCGGAGTTCCGCGACTGGGAGCTGCCGCAGTTGCGCGATGCGATCGATCGCGAGTTCTTTCTGCTTTCCGAGGCGCATTACCAGCGGTATATCGCGCCGAGCTTCCTGCGCGATGCCGTGGGGGGCGGGCAGGGTTGAAGGCCTTGGGGTGAGGCGGCTGGCCCTATCGCCGGCAAGCCGGCTCCCACAGGGATATCACTGCGCTTGAAGCCTGTGCTTTACCTGTGGGAGCCGGCTT
>NZ_AKJC01000138.1 GCF_000282535.1 Pseudomonas sp. GM84
GGCACGTTGCAACAAATGTAGGAGCGAGCTTGCTCGCGATGCGCCGCGCGGGCGGCGCTCGATTATCGCCCCACCGCGGGACTCAAGCGCAAATCAACCCATCCCCCCGCAACAACGTCTCCAGGCAATGCTCCTGCACGCCATAAAACGCCTTGAGCTGCGCAATCTTCTCCAGCAACGCCCCCGCCGCCACGGGCTGCTTGCGCTTCACCGCAAGAATCATCTTGTTCTTGTTGGTGTGCTCCAGCGAGATGAACTCGAACACCTTGGTCTCGTAGCCACAGGCTTCCAGATACAGGGCGCGCAAGCTGTCCGTCAGCATCTCCGCCTGCTGCCCCAGGTGCAGGCCATATTGCAGCATCGGCTGCAGCAACCCCGGGCTGTGCAGTTGCGGGCGGATCTGCTTGTGGCAGCACGGCGAGCACATGATGATCGCGGCGTTGCAACGGATGCCGGTGTGGATGGCGTAGTCGGTGGCGATGTCGCAGGCGTGCAGGGCGATCATCACCTCGATGGCCTCGGGGACCACGCTGCGCACGTCACCGCACTGGAATTCCAGGCCCGTATGCTCCAGGCGCGCGGCTGCAGCGTTGCACAGGTCGACCATGTCCTGACGCAACTCTACACCGGTCACCTGAGCTTCACGGCCCAGCGTGTTGCGCAGGTAGTCGTGCATGGCGAAGGTCAGGTAGCCCTTGCCCGAGCCGAAGTCGGCTACCCGCAACGTCTGCTGCGCCGGCACCGGGGCATTGGCCAGTGCGTGGTCGAAGACTTCGATGAACTTGTTGATCTGCTTCCACTTGCGCGACATCGACGGAATCAGCGCGCCTTGCGCATCGGTCACGCCAAGGTCGCGCAGGAACGGGCGCGACAACTCCAGATAGCGTTTCTTCTCACGGTCATGGCCGGTAGTGGCGGCAGCCTCACGGGGCGGCTGCGCACCATGGCGCTGAAGCATCGGCTTGCCCTTCTTGCTGAAGGTCAGCTGCACTTCGCCATCGGCGTCGAACAAGTGAGCGTTGCGAAAGCTCTCCGGCAGCAGTTCGGCAACCAGCGCCTGGGCCTGGTCCAATGGCAGATTGCGGGTGATGTCGCGGGTCTGGTGGCGGTAGACCAGCGACAGGTTGGCCTGCCCTTTCACCTGCACGGGCTTGCCGATGATGCGCTGCAAGGTCTGGTCGGCACCGACATGGCGTGCCAGCACCAGCTTGACCAGCGTATTGCCGTGCAGGGCGGCACTGAGCAGGTCAAGGAACTGGGCGCGCGCATCCGGCGCAGAAGAAGCGGAAGTACTGGCGGACATGGAAAACAGGTGCCTCGGATAGCAGGGGCGCGTTGCGCAATGCCGCGCATTCTACACCCCTGCCAGCTGCAGGTTCAGTCGAGAATCACCAGGCGGTTGGGCAGTTCATTACGCCCATGGGTGCGCGGTACCTGCTCGCAAAGCAGCTCGCCGCACGCCTCGATGCACTCGACGAAGCCCTGCAAGGTCCGTCCTTGACGCACCTGCTCGGCAAGACGCGCAACGATCATGGCCCGGGCCTGGGCATCGAAGTGGCGGTCGATCCCCTGGTCGACAAGGATCTCCACATGCCGCTCTGCCTCGGCGACGAAGATCAACACCCCTGTACCGCCGGCCGTACTGCGCAGATTCTGTTCGCGAAACTGCTGCCGCGCCAGGCTCGAAGCGCGCCAGCGGCGCAACGCGGCGGGGATCAGCACGGCGGCCAGGCGCGGGTTGCGCAGCAACAGGCACAAGCCGATGAACAGCACCAGGTTGGCCACCAGCAGCCCACGCACACCGGGCCAACCGAGCAACCACTGCAACAGCCCCGGCACGGCCAGTGCCAGCACGGCCGCCCAGAACAATGGCAGGTAAGCGTAATCATCGGCTCGCCGCGCCAGCACGGTCACCAGCTGGGCATCGGTGCGCCGCTCCACACGGGCAATGGCCTCGGCGACCTGGCGCTGCTCGTACTCGTTGAGAGGGGTCATGCCTTGGGTCTCTTGAGCGTTTTCTTATAGTTGTTGTCCCGGCATTCGGGGGTGCCTACGCGAGCGGCATATTCAGGCATAATCCGCCGCTGAGAAGCATTACCCGCGAATCGTACAACAATAGCCGCCTGAAAACTTCGGCCGCGCGCGTATCTCCGTGGATACGGCATAGGCCTCGACAACGGAATTCATGATGAAACTGTCTTTGCTGGGCCTGGCCATGGGCCTTGCCAGTCAGGCGGCCCTCGCCGCCCCCTCCGCCCCGCCCCTGCAGGACAAGCAGGCGTTCATCGAACACCTGATCAGCCAGATGACCGAAGCCGAGAAAATCGGCCAGCTGCGCCTGATCAGCATCGGCCCGGAGATGCCGCACGCCAAGATCCGCGAAGAAATCGCCGCCGGGCGTATCGGCGGCACCTTCAACTCGCGTACCGCCCCCGAGAACCGGCCGATGCAGGACGCTGCCATGCGCAGCCGCCTGAAGATCCCGATGTTCTTCGCCTACGACACCATCCACGGCGAACGCACCATCTTCCCGATCGGCCTGGGCCTGGCCTCCAGCTGGGACATGGACGCCATCGCCAAGGTCGGCCGCACCTCGGCCATCGAGGCCTCCGCCGACGCCCTGGACATGACCTTCGCGCCGATGGTCGACATCGCCCGCGACCCCCGCTGGGGCCGCACCAGCGAGGGCTTCGGCGAAGACACCTACCTGACCTCGAAAATCGGCCAGGTGATGGTCCGCTCGTTCCAGGGCAGCAGCCCGGCCAACCCCGACAGCATCATGGCCATCGTCAAGCACTTCGCCCTGTATGGCGCAGTCGAGGGCGGGCGCGACTACAACACGGTCGATATGAGCCTGCCGAAGATGTACAACGATTACCTGCCGCCCTACCGCGCCGCGCTCGACGCCGGTGCCGGCGGGGTGATGGTGGCGCTCAACTCGATCAACGGCGTACCGGCCACCTCCAACACCTGGCTGATGAACGACCTGCTGCGCAAGGAGTGGGGTTTCAAGGGCGTGACCATCAGCGACCACGGCGCGATCCAGGAACTGATCCGCCATGGCGTCGCCCGCGACGGCCGCGAAGCCGCCAAGCTGGCGATCAAGGCCGGCATCGACATGAGCATGAACGACAGCCTGTATGGCCAGGAGCTGCCAGGGCTGCTGAAGTCCGGCGAAGTGACCCAGGGCGAGCTCGACCAGGCCGTGCGCGAGGTACTCGGCGCCAAGTACGACATGGGCCTGTTCAAGGACCCCTACGTGCGTATCGGCAAGGCCGAGACCGACCTCAAGGACTATTACAGCGACGACCGCCTGCACCGCGACGCCGCCCGCGACGTGGCACGCCGCAGCCTGGTGCTGCTGGAAAACCGCCAGCAGACCCTGCCGCTGAAAAAAACCGGCACCATCGCCCTGGTCGGCCCGCTGGCCGATGCGCCGATCGACATGATGGGCAGCTGGGCCGCCGACGGCAAACCGATGCACTCGGTGACCGTGCGCGAAGGTCTGCGCCGCGCTGTCGAGGGCAAGGCCAAGCTGGTATACGCCAAAGGCGCCAATGTCACCGGCGACAAGGCGATCTTCGACTACCTGAACTTCCTCAACTTCGACGCCCCGGAAATCGTCGATGACCTGCGCCCAGCCGCCGTGCTGATCGACGAGGCGGTCAAGGCCGCCAAGCAATCCGATGTGGTGGTGGCCGTGGTCGGTGAGTCCCGAGGCATGTCCCACGAATCGTCGAGCCGCACCACGCTGGAGATTCCCGCCAGCCAGCGCGAACTGATCAAGGCCCTGAAAGCCACTGGCAAACCGCTGGTGCTGGTGCTGATGAACGGCCGTCCGCTGTCGATCGGCTGGGAACGTGAACAGGCCGACGCCATCCTCGAAACCTGGTTCGCCGGTACCGAAGGCGGCAACGCCATTGCCGACGTGCTGTTCGGCGACTACAACCCTTCGGGCAAGCTGGCCATCACCTTCCCGCGCTCGGTCGGGCAGATCCCGATGCACTACAACCACACGCGCATCGGCCGCCCCTTCACGCCGGGCAAGCCGGGCAACTACACCTCGCAGTATTTCGAAGAACCCAACGGCCCGCTGTATCCGTTCGGTTACGGCCTGAGCTACAGCAACTTCGAGCTGTCGGGGCTGAACCTGTCGAACAAGGCGCTCAAGCGCGGTGAAAGCCTCGAAGCCAAGGTGACGGTGAAAAATACCGGCAAGGTTGACGGCGAGACCGTGGTGCAGCTGTACCTGCAGGATGTTTCGGCGTCCATGAGCCGCCCGGTCAAGGAGCTCAAGAACTTCCAGAAGCTGATGCTCAAGGCCGGTGAGTCGCGGACCTTGACCTTCCGCATCAGCGAAGACGACCTGAAGTTCTACAATGGCCAACTGCAGCACGTGGCCGAGCCTGGCGAGTTCAATGTCCAGGTCGGGTTGGATTCCGAGGCCGTGCAGCAACAGAGCTTCGAACTGCTGTAAGCAGGGCCGGCCCTATCGCCGGCAAGCCGGCTCCCACAATGGGCATGTACAGTACCTGTGGGAGCCGGCTTGCCGGCGATAGGGCCGCGACTGACACCCCTTCATGCGGACCCGCCCCATGCCCTTAACCTTTCGCGCCCTGCGTCTGGGGCTGATCACCCTGCTGATCCTGGCCGGCACCGCGCTCAGCGCCGGCTGGGCCATGCACCAGGCCAAGCGCCAGGCCATGGAAGAAGACGCCCGCCGTGCCAGCCAGCAGCTGGGGTTGTATGCCAATACCTTGCACACGCTGATCGAACGCTACCGCGCCTTGCCCGCCGTGATGGCGCTGGACCCGGAATTGATCGAAGCCCTGCGTGGCCCCGTCAGCGACACGGTGCAGGATGCGCTCAACCGCAAGCTCGAACGAATCAATGGCGCCGCCAATTCCTCCACCCTCGAACTGCTCGACCGCACCGGGCTTGCGGTGGCAGCCAGCAACTGGCGCCTGCCAACCACTTACGTGGGCTCGAACTACGCCTTTCGCCCCTATTTCAAACAGACCCGCAGCCAGGGCAGCGGCCGTTTCTACGCGGTCGGCGTGACCAGTGGCGTACCGGGCTACTTTCTCGCCAGCGCGATCACCGACGAGCATGGGCGCTTCCTTGGCGCCATGGTGGTGAAGCTCGAGTTCCCCGAGCTGGAACGCGAATGGCGCCAGGGCAGCGATATCCTGCTGGTCAGCGACGCGCGCGGCATCACCTTCATCGCCAACCAGGACGGTTGGCGCTACCGCGAGCTGCAACCACTGACGGGCTCCGACCGTGCCGAACTGGCCGAAACCCGCCAGTACGACAAGCAACCGCTGGTGCCGCTGCAACATCAGGTACTGACCCGCTTCGCCAGCAACAGCCAGCTGAGCCGCGTGCAAGGCCCCGACGGGCCGGCCGAATACCTGTGGGAAAGCCTGCCGCTGGAAGGCGAAGACTGGACCCTGCACCTGCTGCGCAAGCCGCAGGTGGCTGCGGACGGTCGCAACGCCGCGCTGGGGGCCGCCGCCGTCTGGCTGAGCCTGGTGTTCGCCGCCCTGTTCGTCAGCCAGCGCTGGCGCCTGGCCCGGCTGCGCCAGCGCAGTCGCGACGAGCTCAAGCGCCAGGTCGAGGAACGCACCCGCGAGCTGCGCACCGCCCAGGAAGGCCTGGTGCAGTCGGCCAAGCTGGCCGCGCTCGGGCAGATGTCGGCCGCCATGGCCCACGAGATCAACCAGCCGCTGACCACCCAGCGCATGCAACTGGAGACCCTGCGCCTGCTGCTCGACCACGGCCGCTACGAGGAAGCGCGCAAGGCCCTGGAGCCGCTGGAGCAGATGCTCACGCGCATGGCCGCACTGACCAGCCACCTGAAGACCTTCGCCCGCAACAGCCCAGGCGGTTTGCGCGAACGCCTGGACCTGGCGAACGTGGTCGACCAGGCCCTGCAACTGCTCGACACGCGCATCCGTGCCGAGGAGGTCGAAGTGGCCCTGTACCTGGCGCGCCCGGCCTGGGTACGTGGCGACGCGATCCGCCTGGAGCAGGTGCTGATCAACCTGCTGCGCAATGCCCTCGACGCCATGGCCGACAAACGCTACAAGCGCCTGGAGATCCGCATCGAACCCGAGCAGGGGCAGTGGCGCCTGAGCGTGCTCGATTCCGGCGGTGGCATTGCCGATGCCGACCTGACCAAGGTCTTCGACCCGTTCTTCACCACCAAGCCGGTGGGCGAAGGGCTCGGCCTGGGCCTGGCCATCTCCTATGGCATCATCGTCGAGGCCGGCGGCCAGCTGCAGGCCGAGAACGTGCCGGGCGGCGCCCGCCTGAGCCTTACCCTGCCCCGCGACCTGGAGCCTGTATGTTGAACTCAGTGATCGTCGTCGATGATGAAGCGAGCATCCGCAGCGCCGTCGAACAGTGGCTGAGCCTGTCCGGTTTCAGCGTGCAGTTGTACGCCCGCGCCGAGGACTGCCTGGCGCACCTGCCGCGGCACTTTCCCGGGGTGGTCATCAGCGATGTGCGCATGCCGGGCATGGGCGGCATGCAGTTGCTCGAACGCCTGCAGGCCGATGACCCCGACCTGCCGGTGATCCTGCTGACCGGCCACGGCGATGTGCCGATGGCGGTGGAAGCCATGCGCAACGGTGCCTACGACTTCCTCGAAAAGCCCTTCACCCCCCAGCATCTGCTGGGCAGCCTGCGCCGGGCACTGGAGAAACGCCAGCTGGTGCTCGAGAACCGCCGCCTGCACGAGCAGGCCGACCTCAAGTCACGCCTGGAAACGACCCTGCTGGGCATGTCCCAGGGCCTGCAGCAGTTACGGCGCCAGGTGCTGGACCTGGCCAACCTGCCGGTCAACGTGCTGATTCGTGGCGAAACCGGCAGCGGCAAGGAGCGCGTGGCGCGCTGCCTGCACGATTTTGGCCCGCGTGCCGACAAACCCTTCGTCGCGCTCAACTGTGCCGCGATCCCCGAAGCGCTGTTCGAGGCCGAACTGTTCGGCCATGAAAGCGGCGCCTTCACCGGCGCGCAAGGCAAGCGTATCGGCAAGCTGGAATATGCCAATGGCGGCACGGTGTTTCTCGACGAGATCGAAAGCATGCCGCTGGCCCAACAAGCCAAGCTGTTGCGCGTGATCCAGGAACAGAAGCTGGAGCGGCTGGGCGCCAACCAGAGCATCAGCGTCGACCTGCGAATCATCGCCGCGACCAAACCCGACCTGCTCGACGAGGCGCGTGCCGGGCGTTTTCGCGAAGACCTGGCGTATCGGCTGAACGTGGCGGAACTGCGCCTGGCGCCTTTGCGCGAACGGCGCGAGGACATTCCGTTGCTGTTCGAGCATTTCGCCCAGGCTGCGGCTGAAAAGCTCGGTCGCACTGCGCCGCCGCTGGCAGGGGCGCAATTGAGCCAGCTGCTGTCGCACGACTGGCCTGGCAACGTGCGCGAGCTGGCCAATGCGGCGGAGCGGCATGCGCTGGGGCTGGGGTCGCCGAGCCTGGAAGGGGCGCCTGCCGGGCAATCGTTGACCGAGCAGATGGAAGCGTTCGAGGCGCAATGCCTGCGGGCGGCGTTGCGCATGCACAAGGGTGAGATCAAAGGGGTGATGGAAGCCTTGCAGCTGCCGCGGCGGACGTTGAACGAAAAAATGCAGCGGCATGGGTTGGTGCGGGAGGATTTCGTCGCGCGCGAATAGGCGGAAATCCGCTTATTGGCTGTATGGGATGAGCGAGAAACCGCTTATTCAGGGGATTTTTGCGGTGGTAAGGGGCTGCTTTGCAGCCCATCGCGGGCAAGCCCGCTCCTACAGGGACCGCGTCGTGGCGGGGTTGTGGGGGTGGGCGTGCCTTCAAATGGATCGGCCTGCACTCATTTGGCACAGCTCGTGCAAAACCCTTCTCAAGCTGCGCCCAGGCGCGCTCCACAAAAACAACGAGAAGGTATCCCTGATGGATAACGCCACCTCCCTGCCAGCCGGGGCGGCCACCGCGCCCGCCGCCGAAAAAACCACCGCCAGCCGTCTCAAGTCGATCTTCAGTGGCTCGATCGGCAACATGGTCGAATGGTACGACTGGTACGTCTACGCCGCATTCTCGCTGTACTTCGCCAAGGCCTTCTTCCCGGCCGGCGACTCCACCGCACAACTGCTCAACACCGCCGCGATCTTCGCCGTGGGCTTCCTCATGCGCCCGATCGGTGGCTGGCTGATGGGCCTGTACGCCGACCGCAAGGGCCGCAAGGCCGCGCTGATGGCCTCGGTACTGCTGATGTGCGCAGGCTCGCTGGTGATCGCCCTGACCCCAGGCTATGAAACCATCGGCGTCGCCGCGCCGGTGCTGCTGGTCATCGCCCGCCTCATGCAAGGCCTGTCGGTGGGTGGCGAATACGGCACCTCGGCCACCTACCTCAGCGAAATGGCCAGCAAGGACCGCCGTGGCTTCTTCTCCAGCTTCCAGTACGTGACCCTGATCTCTGGCCAGCTCATCGCCCTGGCGGTGCTGATCGTGCTGCAGCAGACGCTGACCACCGAGCAGCTGTATGCCTGGGGCTGGCGCGTACCCTTCGTGATCGGCGCGCTGTGCGCGGTGGTTGCCCTGTACCTGCGCCGTGGCATGGAAGAAACCGCTTCCTTCACCAAGAAGGAGAAGGCCAAGGAAAGCCTGATGCGCACCCTGATGCGTCACCCCAAGGAGCTGATGACCGTGGTCGGCCTGACCATGGGCGGCACCCTGGCCTTCTACACCTACACCACCTACATGCAGAAGTACCTGGTGAACACCGTCGGCATGAGCATCAGCGACTCGACCACCATTTCGGCGGCCACGCTGTTCCTGTTCATGTGCCTGCAGCCGATCATCGGCAGCCTGTCGGACAAGATCGGCCGTCGCCCGATCCTGATCGCCTTCGGTGTACTCGGCACCCTGTTCACCGTGCCGATCCTCAGCACCTTGCACACCATCCAGACCTGGTGGGGCGCGTTCTTCCTGATCATGGCGGCGCTGATCATCGTCAGTGGATATACCTCGATCAACGCTGTGGTCAAGGCCGAGCTGTTCCCCACCGAGATCCGCGCCCTGGGCGTCGGCCTGCCGTATGCGCTGACCGTGTCGATCTTCGGCGGCACCGCCGAGTACGTGGCCCTGTGGTTCAAGAGCGCGGGCATGGAGAGCGGTTTCTACTGGTACGTCACCGCGTGCATCGCCTGCTCGCTGTTGGTGTACGCGACCATGAAAGACACCAAGCAGCATTCGCGGATTACCACTGACTGACACTGATCCAGCGGCTTGAAAAAGGGGCGCCCGGAAAACCGGGCGCCCCTTTTTCATTGGGCACACCTGAAAGCGCCCCCCCGTCCCGGCCGCCTTCCTCTTAACCCCTGATTAATTCCAACCCTGCATGCTGCAAGGGCTGGCGAATCCTGTCGCTCGCTGGTTTCAGCACGTGACGCGTAGCAAGCCACGCCGCGTGCGGGATGGCAGTCGGCGCACCCATATACATCTATTTAATCGATTATTTAACGCCATTTTTTGCGCTTTTTAATCAAATTAATCGGCGTAGCATCAAACCCATAGAAGCAAGCAACCACTCGAACCCAACGGAGCAACGACCATGAAAAACAAACTGATCCTCAGCCTGGCCTTCTCGGTTTTCGCCACTGGCGCGTTCGCCGAAGATGGCTTCGACCGCACCAATGCCCACACCTTCGCAGCCGCCCAGAGCCAAGCTGCCACCTACGCGGAAGATGGTTTCGACCGTACCGGTGGCCAACGTTTCGCTGAAGACGGCTTCGACCGTACCGGTGGCCAACGCTTCGCAGAAGACGGCTTCGACCGTACCGGCGGCCAACGCTTCGCAGAAGACGGCTTCGACCGCACCGGTGGCCAACGTTTCGCCGAAGATGGTTTCGATCGCACCAACGCTCACCGCATCAGCTGATCCCTGATGCGTGCAACCAGCCCGGCCTCGGCCGGGCTCGATCATTTCCAGGCGGGCTCAGGCTTGGCACACTAGGCGCCTTGTCCACCAGGAGGTAGGGCCAGCAAGCCCGACAGATGTATTACTACGAACCCACCAAAGGCCACGGCCTGCCCCACGACCCGTTCAATGCTATCGTCGGCCCACGCCCGATCGGCTGGATCTCCTCGCAGGACTGCGAAGGTCGCTTGAACCTCGCGCCCTACAGCTTCTTCAACGCCTTCAACTACATCCCGCCGATCATCGGTTTCTGCAGTGTCGGGCGCAAAGACAGCCTGAACAATATCGAGCAGACCGGCGAGTTCGTCTGGAACCTGGCCACCCGCCCCTTGGCCGAGGCCATGAACCAGAGCTGTGCTGCCGTGCCGGCGCAAGTGAACGAGTTCGAGCTGAGCGGGTTGACGGCAACTCCATCGAGCCTGGTCAAGGTGCCACGGGTGGGCGAAACGCCGGTGGCGTTCGAGTGCAAGGTGAGCCAGATCGTCCAGCTCAAGCGGGCCGACCAGGAGCCGGTGCCGAGCTGGCTGATCCTCGGCGAGGTGGTCGCGGTGCACATCGCCGAACACCTGCTCAAGGACGGCATCTACGATACCGTCGCCGCCGAGCCGATCCTGCGAGGTGGCGGCCCGGCGGACTACTTCGAACTGGGCAATCTGTTCAAGATGAGAAGGCCCCAGGTCTGATCACCAGACCAGTTCGCCTTCCTCGCCAACGCCGTTGAGGCGTTCGAGCTCGGCGCAGGCGGCCTCGTCGGCCGCCACGGCGCTCTTGAACACCTGGCCATCGAGCACCTTGTGAAAGCGCGGCGCACCGCCCATGTTCAGGGCCTTGACCGCGATGGCGGCGTTGTAGCCACCGCCTTCCACCGGGACTATCGCCGAAACCGCTTCGAAGTGCGGGAATTCTTTACGTGCCATGTCGCTATCCGCGTCGTTGATCGAGGGGCGGCATTCTACCCCGTGCGGCTCGGCATTCAATCGAAGGTGTGCAGGTCCAGGCTGCTGACGACCTGGGCCTGGACCAGTTCGCCGAACACGTCCAAGGTGGGCGAAGCGAAATAACCGCTCATTGCCTGCTGATCGCACCAGCTGCCACTGAGCAGCCACAGGTCGGCATCGGCCTGCGAGCGCTGCACGCTGAAACTCAGGCAGCCAGGGGTGCGCAACGAGGGTTCCAGCAGGTCGCGCAGGCGCGCACCGAGCTCGGCCGAACGGCCACTGGCAGCGCGGATGAAAGCCAAATGGGTGACCGGTTGTCGTAGGGTCATTGCACGATCTCCTTGAAGCACGCGGGCGGATAACCAGGCTGCCAAGGTTAGGGGCTTGCCCGCGCGGCGCGTTAGGCTATTACTGCACGTCGATTGCCTGATTCTGCCGCGCGGCAGGATCAGGCAATCGACGTGCAGCATTCGACTAGCGCCCGCCATTGCCCAAACCTATGCTGCGACGGTCTGCAGAGGAGCGCCATCATGACCACAGCCCCGTCCATCGATCCGACCCTGGAAGTGCAACGCCAGGAACTGGCCGAACTGATCGTCCGGCATGCTGGCGAGCCCCACGGCCCGGCTTCGGCCATCGACGCGCTGTACCTGGTGCGCTACACGGAAAATGTCCGCTCCGTACCGACCTTGGCCCAACCGGCCCTGTGCATCCTGGCCCAGGGCAGCAAGAGCCTCTTTCTCGGCGATGAGCAATACGCCTACGACCCGTTGCATTACATGGTGGTGTCGGTGACCTTGCCGTTGAGCGGCGTGAAGCTCGATGCCAGCCCCCAGAACCCCAGCCTGGGGCTGCGCCTGGACCTTGACCCGGCCGAGATCAGCCAGTTGATTGCCGAAAGCGGGCCGATGCTGGTGCCCAACCTGCCCTCCGGCCGCGGCCTGTATGTTGAGCGGACCGATCCACAACTGCTGGACGCCCTGTTGCGCCTGGTTCGCCTGCTCGACACACCGCGGGATATCGGCATGCTGGCGCCGCTGATTCGCCGGGAAATTCTCTACCGCCTGCTGCGCGGCCCCCAAGGTTACCGCTTGTATGAGATTGCCCTGGCCAACAGCCAGACTCATCGGGTATGCCAGGCGATCACCTGGCTCAACCAGAACTTCCAGCAACCGCTGCGCATCGAGGACCTGGCTCGGGAGGTGAACCTCAGCACCTCGACCTTGCACCATCGGTTCAAGGCGGTGACGTCGATGAGCCCGTTGCAGTACCAGAAGCAGCTGCGCCTGCAGGAAGCGCGGCGGCTGATGCTCAATGACGGGCTGGAAGCGGCGGTGGCGGGCTATCGGGTGGGGTATGAAAGCCCGTCGCAGTTCAGCCGCGAGTACAGCCGGCTGTATGGCGCCCCGCCGATCCGCGATGTGGCGCGGTTGCGGGCCAGTGCTGGGTGATTAGCAACTGGGGCTGTACCTGCCCTTTCGCGGGACAAGCCCGCTCCCACAGGCTCCCTGCTTCCTCGGATGGGGAGTCGGGCCTGTGGGAGCGGGCTTGTCCCGCGAAAGGGCCGGCGCAGATTACAGCCTGATCATCAGCCAGCCACTGCCGCCTGCCACTGGTTCTGGTCGACCTCGATCAGGGTCGGCCCCTTGCGTTCCACCGCCCGCCCCAGCGCAGCCTGCAATTGCTGCACATCGCCCACATGCTCGGCCTCGGCCCCCAGCGCCTTGGCCACGCCAATGAAGTCCGGCGTATGGATATCCACCCCAACCGGCTCGATGGCCCGGTTGACCATGTACTTCTTGATCTCCTCATACCCCTGGTTATTCCACAGCAGCACGATCAGCGGCACCTGTGCCTCCACCGCACTGGCCAGCTCCGGCAGCGTGAATTGCAAGCCGCCATCGCCGATCAGGCACACCGCTGGCGCACGCTCGGCGATGCGCTCGGCGCTGCCCAGCCAGGCGCCCATCGCTGCAGGCAGCGCATAACCCAAGGTGCCGTAGCCCGTCGAGGCGTTGAACCAGCGACGCGGCTGGTCCATGTCCAGGGTCAGGTTGCCGGTGTAGACCGGCTGGGTCGAATCCCCCACCAGGACGGCATTCGGCAAACGCTCCAGGATGCTGGTCAGCAGGCGGGTCTGGCTCAGGGTCGGCTGATCCCAGCTCGCCGCCAGCGACTGACGCAGACGCTGCGCACGCACCGCGCCCCAATTGCCGTCGCGCACCGGCGCTGGCAGATCCTGCAACGCTTCGAGCAAGGCCTGCGCAGCCAGTTCGGCATCGGCCACCAGGGCCAGCTCCGGCAGGTAGTTGCGCACGGTCTGGTCCGGGTCGATATCCACCCGCAGCAGGCTGCCAGGGATCTCGAAGCCACCCTTGAAGGTCACGTCATAGTCGGTTTCGGCAAGCTCGGTGCCGATCGCCAGGACCACGTCGGCTTCCGCCACCAGTGCCCGGGTCGCGACCAGCGATTGGGTCGAGCCGATTTGCAGCGGGTGACCGGCCGGCAGCAAGCCTTTGGCATTGATCGTCAATGCCACCGGGGCCTGCAAGTGCTCGGCCAGGCGCGCCAGCGGCGAACCCGCGTTCAAGGCGCCGCCACCGGCCAGGATCAGCGGCTTGCGTGCCTTGGCCAGGCGTTCTGCCATGCGCGCCACGGCCTGCGGTGCGGCGCCTGCGCGGCTGCTGCGCACCGGACGGCCCGGCAACAGGTGGTCGGCCGGCTCGACCAGCACATCCAGCGGGATCTCGATATGCACCGGGCGCGGCCGCGCGCCATCGAACACCGCAAAGGCGCGGGCCAGCACCTGCGGCAAGTCGTCGGCGCTCATCAGTGTCTGCGAGAAGGCCGCCACACCCGCCACCAACGCGCCCTGGTTGGGCAGCTCGTGCAACTTGCCACGGCCACCGCCCAGTTGGTCACGCGACTGCACGCTGGAAATCACCAGCATCGGGATCGAATCGGCGTAGGCCTGGCCCATGGCAGTGGTGATGTTGGTCATGCCGGGGCCGGTGATGATGAAGCACACGCCCGGTTTACCACGGGTCCGGGCGTATCCATCAGCCATGAATCCAGCACCCTGCTCGTGGCGCGGGGTGATGTGGCGAATGGACGAAGCCGCCAGGCCTCGGTAAAGCTCCACAGTGTGCACGCCGGGAATGCCGAAGACATGGTCCACGCCATAGCCTTCAAGGAGTTTGACCAGTACTTCGCCGCAGGTTGCCATGGGTTTCACCTTGCATCTTGTTGAAAAACTGCGCTCATTGGACCCAAGGCACGGCTATCGCCACAATGCAAAAAAACACATACTAGCCATGTCCTGTAATCATGGCTTGTCACGATGAAACGCCTTCCCCCCCTCCCCGCCCTGCACACCTTTCTGGTCACTGCGCAGCACTGCAATTTCACCCGGGCCGCGCAGCAGCTGCATATCACCCAAGGCGCGGTCAGCCGGCAGATCGCCGGGCTCGAGGAGCACCTGGGGTATGCCCTGTTCCAGCGTCAGGCCCGCGGCCTGAGCCTGACCCGCGAAGGGCAGGACTGGCTGCCGCGGGTGCAGCAGGTGTTCGCCTTGATCGAACAAGGCGTGCGCGAAGTGGGTGGGCGCAGCGCCACCTTGCAGCTCAAGGCGCCGACCTGTGTGATGCGCTGGCTGCTGCCACGGCTGATGGAATGGCAGGCACTGCGCCCGGACGTCCCCGTGGAGCTCACTACCACGGTGCAGCATGGCGTGGATTTTCGCCGCGAAGGCTTCGATGCGGCGGTGGTCTATGGCGATGCGCCGAACCATGGGCTGCATGTGCGCAAGCTGTTCGACGAGCAGCTCACCCCCGTGTGCGCGCCATCGCTGCTGGCGGGGCCGGTGCCGTTGAAGGCGATCGACGACCTCAAGCGCCACATGTTGCTGCACCCCTCGCGTGACGAGCACGACTGGCGCCTGTGGTTGCAGGCCGCCGGGGCGATCCACGATGCGCTGGGGCCCCGGCAGCATTTCGAAACCCTGGACATGGCCATGGCGATGGCCTCGCAGGGGACCGGGGTGGCCATTGGCGACTGGGCATTGATTGGCGACGACCTGAAAAGCGGCAGGCTGTGCATGCCGTTCGGGCTCAAGGTGATGACGGGCAAGGGGTATTACCTGGCCTGCCAGGCGAGAAATGTGCCGCCCGGGCTGGTCGAGTTGATGGATTGGTTGCAGTGCCGGGCGGAACAGTGAGGGCCTCCCAGGTGCACCTCATCTAAAAATTAACGCCCCCCCCTTGTGGGAGCCGGCAAGCCGGCTCCCACAGGGTCAGGGGCAAGGGCAAGGGCAAGGGCAAACTACTGGCGCTCAATACCCGACAGTGAACCGCTGCCGCGAGTGCGCCGGCTTTTCCAGCTCGTCGATCATGGCGATGGCATAGTCGGCAAAGCTGATCCAGCTCTTGCCTTCAGCCCCGATCAGCAAATGATCCTTGCCCAGGGTGTAGTGCCCCGTGCGCGCCCCTTCGACAAACTCCGCCGATGGCGACAGGAAGGTCCAGTCCAGGTTCTGCTCCTGACGCAACTGCTCAAGAAACCGTACCCCGGCACTCGCTTCGGCCTTGTAGGCCTCCGGGAAATCCGGGCTGTCGATCACCCGATGCCCGGAAGGCAGCAGCAGGCTGCCGGCACCGCCCACCACCAGCAGGCGCTTGACCCCGGCACGCTTGACCGGCTCGATGATCGCGTGCGGCTCGATGGTGGCAAAATGCGCTGCACTCAGCACCGCATCCACCCCCGCAAGCGCCTTTTGCAGCGCCGCGCTGTCCTTCACATCCAGCGCCTGCACCGTGACACCTGCACGCCCCTGCAGCCGCGACGGATCGCGGGCAATGGCCAGCACACTGTGGCCCCGGCGCAGGGCTTCTTCCAGCAGTTGGCTGCCAGCACGGCCGGTAGCGCCGATGATTGCGATCTTGCTCATGGGAAACACTCCATCAGTTGAACGGAATTACCACTTCATCTCGCCCTTGGCGACCCTGGCGCTCAGCTCAAGCGAGCTTTCATCGGCCAGGCCCGGGTAACGCTTGTTCATCGCCGCGATCAAGGCCCCGGCATCTTTCGCCTTGGCCGTCTCGGCATCGAAGTCACGAATGTAGTTCGCGGTGAAGCGCACCGCCTCCAGCGAACGGCTGCTCTGGCCCATGAAGTGACCGGGAACCACGGTGCGCGGCGCCAGCTTCTCGATCTGCGCGAGCGTGCCGAGCCAGTCGGCATGGGACTTGGGCGACTGGGTGTCGGCCATCCACACATGGATGTTGTCCGCCACGACCACGCCACCGACCACGGCCTTGATCGACGGAATCCAGACGAAACTGCGCTCAGGCTGCGGCCCGTCCAGGCCAACCACTTCGAGTGCCTGCCCCTCCAGCAGCAACTGGTTGCCGTCGAGCACCTGCGGCACGACCAGCCGCGCCGGTTTGTCCGCGCCCATCTGTGGGCCCCAGTACGAAAGCTTGGCGTCCATGGTCTGGCGAATATGCGCCACGGTGGCGGCCGAGGCGAGTACCTTGGCGTCCGGGAAGGCCTGGGTCAGGGTATCGAGGCCGAAGTAGTAATCCGGGTCGCCATGGCTGATGTAGATGGTCGTCAGCGTCTTGCCGCTGGCCCGCAAGCGCTGCACAAGCTGCTCGGCCTGGGCCTTGCCGAACTGGGCATCGACCAGGATGGCGTGCTTTTCGCCCGTGACGATCACCGAGCTGACCGGAAAGATCGCCTGGTGCCCGGGGTTGTACACCTCAAGCCGCAACGGCTCCGCG
>NZ_AKJC01000139.1 GCF_000282535.1 Pseudomonas sp. GM84
CGCCAGCTTCATCGGCTCGCCGCCAATGAACTTCATTCCCGCACGCCTGGCCAGGCAGGACGGGCGTCTGCTGGCCCAGCTCGACAGTGGCCAGGCGCGTTGCGAGTTGCCGTTGGGTGTGGCCGCAGAAGGGTTGGAGGGCCGTGAAATCATCCTTGGCATTCGCCCGGAGCAGATCACCCAGGGCACGGGGGAGGGCAATGGCCTGCCGGGTATTCGCGCCGACGTGCAGGTCACCGAGCCTACCGGGCCGGACTTGCTGGTGTTCGTCACCCTCAACCAGACCAAGGTCTGCTGCCGCCTGGCACCGGACATCACGTGCCGGGTCGGGGACAGCCTGAACCTGCAGTTCGACCCCGCGCGGGTGCTGCTGTTCGATGCCGCCAGCGGTGAGCGCTTGGGCCTGGGCGCGGGCAACGCATCCGTGAAGGACAACGTGGCTCACTTCAAGAGCCGTTGACATCGTCTACACCACCAATAAGAAAAAAGAGGACGCAAAGGGATGGAACAGCGCAACCGCATCAGGACCTTGGGCTCGCTGGCCTTGCTTGCCATGGTCGGCAGCAATGGCGTGCAAGCCGCCGAGGCCTTCTCCAGCGAATCGAAATGGATGTCTGGTGACTGGGGTGGCACCCGCACCGAACTGCTGGAAAAGGGCTATGACTTCACCCTCGACTACGTCGGTGAAGTGGCCGGCAACCTCAATGGCGGTTACAACGACGACAAGACCGCCCGTTACAGCGACCAGTTCGCCCTTGGCGCGCACCTTGACCTGCAGAAGATCCTCGGCTGGCACGATGCCGAATTCAAGCTGGCGATCACCGAGCGAAGCGGGCGCAACCTGTCCAACGACCGCATCAGCGACCCGCGTGCCGGGCAGTTCAGCTCGGTGCAGGAGGTGTGGGGGCGCGGCCAGACCTGGCGCCTGACCCAGATGTGGATCAAGCAGAAGTACTTCGACGGTGCCCTGGACGTGAAATTCGGCCGCTTCGGCGAAGGGGAGGACTTCAACAGTTTCCCCTGCGACTTCCAGAACCTGGCCTTTTGCGGCTCGCAGGTGGGCAACTGGGTCGGCGGCATCTGGTACAACTGGCCGGTCAGCCAGTGGGCGCTGCGGGTCAAGTACAACATCACCCCGGAATTCTTCGTCCAGGTCGGCGCCTTCGAGCAGAACCCCTCGAACCTTGAGACGGGCAACGGCTTCAAGCTCAGCGGCAGCGGCACCGAGGGTGCGATCCTGCCGGTGGAGATGGTCTGGTCGCCGAAGGTAAACGAGCTGCCAGGCGAATACCGCTTGGGCTACTACTACAGCACGGCCAAGGCCGACGACGTGTTCGACGACGTCAATGGCAACCCGCAGGCGCTCACCGGCGCGGACTTCAAATCGCACTCGAGCAAGCACGGCTGGTGGGTGGTGGCCCAGCAGCAGGTCACTGCCCATGGCGGCGACGTCAACCGCGGCCTGAGCCTGTTCGCCAACTTCACCGTGCATGACCAGGCTACCAACGTGGTCGACAACTACCAGCAGGTCGGCCTGGTCTACAAGGGCGCTTTCGATGCCCGGCCCAAGGACGATATCGGCTTCGGCGTGGCCCGCATCCATGTGAACGACGACGTCAAGAAACGCGCCGAGCTGCTCAATGCCCAGAGCGGCATCGACGACTACGACAACCCAGGTTTCGTGCCGCTGCAACGTACCGAGTACAACGCCGAGCTCTACTATGGCTTCCACGTCACCAACTGGCTGACCGTGCGGCCCAACCTGCAGTACATCAAGAGCCCGGGCGGGTTGGACGAGGTGGATAACGCGCTGGTCGCCGGCCTGAAGATTCAGTCGTCATTCTGAGCCCATTTGTTGTAAATTTACGCCAATCCAATTTCGGCTTCCGGCATCCACTGGTTTGCAGTGGTTGTCGGGGGTAGGCCGAGACAGCGCTATCTCAAACAACAAGAGCTTGGAACCATGCCCGAACATCCGCTACATCGCTTCTTTTCCTCGCAACGGCCCCGGCCGACATTCGAGTGGGAGCGTTACCAGCAGCGCGATGTGCTGATCATCGATCACCCCCGTTGCCAAGCGGTGTTCAGCCGTCAGGGCGCGCAACTGCTGCACTTTCAACCCGCCGGCGAACGGCCGTGGCTGTGGTGCGCCGAGCAGTGGCCGCAGGTGGGGGCGATTCGTGGTGGTGTGCCGGTGTGCTGGCCCTGGTATGGCCGCCATCCCAGCGAGGATCTGTGGCCTGCCCATGGCTGGGCACGGTTGCTGGACTGGAAGCTGCTGGACAGCCGCGAGGACGAGGAGGGCGTGACCCTGAAGTGGCGCCTGGACCTGTGCGACTGGCAGGTGGACTTGCAGGCAAGGCTTGGCAGCCGCATGGAACTGAGCCTGAGCACCGAGCACCAGGACAGCGAGCCTTGCCAGCTGAGTCATGCGCTGCTGGCCTACTGGCGTATCAGTGACGTTTCTGAGATAGCGCTGTCTGGGTTGGAGGATATCGAAGGCTACGACCGCCTGAATCGTCAGGCCTGTCGTGAGGACGGCGCCTTGAAGCTCAAGGGCGGTTGCCAGAAGGTCTACCCGGGTACGCCACGGGTGCAGTTGCAGGACCCGGCCTGGCAGCGCGAGCTGTGCATCGATACCGGCGACAGTGATGACACCGTGGTCTGGCACCCCGGCAACCGTCCCTTGATGGGCGTGACCGGGCGCGAGTGCCTGGGCTTCGTCTGTGTCGAGGCGGCCAGCGGCAGCGGCGAAGGCCTGAGCCTGGCGCCAGGGCAGCGCGCCCACTTGCGGCTGCAGGCGCACCGGCTCAGTTGAGGTCGTCGTCCTCGATCGGGTAGCGGCTGGCGTTGAGGCTTTCCTTGATCTTGCGCAGGTGCGGCTGGAAGTCCACGCCGCGGCGCAGGGTCATGCCGGTGGCCAGCACGTCGAGCACGGTCAGCTGGATGATCCGCGAGGTCATCGGCATATAGATGTCGGTGTCTTCCGGCAGCGGGATATGCAGGCTCAGGCTGCAGGCCTGGGCCAGCGGCGAGCCGGCGGCGGTCAGGCCGAGTACCGAGGCGCCGTTTTCGCGGGCCAGGCGCGCCACCTCGACCAGCTCGCGGGTGCGGCCGGTGTAGGAGATGATCACGAACAGGTCGCCGGTGTGGGCCACCGAGGCCAGCATGCGCTGCATCAGCACGTCGGCATGGGCCGACACTGCCAGGTTGAAGCGGAAGAACTTGTGCTGGGCGTCCAGGGCCACCGGGGCCGAGGCGCCGAGGCCGAAGAAATGGATCTGCCGGGCCTGGATCATCATGTCCACGGCGCGGCTGACCTGTTGCGGGTCGAGCTGCTGGCAGGCAGCGTCGAGCGAGGCGATGGCGCTGCCGAAGATTTTCTGGGTATAGGCCGCCGGGTCGTCGTCGGCCTCCACCGCGCGGCTGACATAGGCCGCGCCGCTGGCCAGGCTCTGCGCCAGTTGCAGTTTCAGCTCCGGGTAGCCGCTGACGCCGAACGAGCGGCAGAAGCGGTTCACGGTCGGCTCGCTGACCTTGGCCGCCTGGGCCAGCGCGGCAATGCTGAAGCGGGTCGCTTGTTGCGGGTTGAGCAGGATGACTTCGGCGACTTTGCGTTCGGCCTTGTTCAGCTCGTCGAGGCGTCCCTGGATCTGCTCCAGGAGGTTTCGCACGCGGTCCATGGGGGTGTCCTTGGGTCGGGAAGACAGCCGGCTGACGGAGCAGCAGGCCTCTTGCAGGGTCGTCTATCGTACTGGCGGTGCGGGTGGTGCACCACTTGTCTGTAATCTTTGTGTGTAATGTTATGGTTTTTACTACATTATTTCTTGAAAACCCTATGTGAAAGCGGTATTTCTAGATCAACTTTAGGAAAGAACCAACATCATGGCTGCGATCAGTGTCGAACCTTGCACCTTTGCCCTGTTTGGCGCCCTGGGCGACCTGGCACTGCGCAAGCTGTTTCCTGCGCTCTACCAGCTCGACCGCGCCAACCTGCTGCACGCCGATACGCGCTTGCTGGCGTTGGCCCGCGAGCCTGGCAGCGCCCAGGAGCACCTGAGCACCATCGAAACCCACCTGCGCCGGCACGTTGCCCCAGCAGACCTGGAGCCTGCGGCACTGGGGCGTTTTCTCGGCCGCCTGAGCTATCAGCACCTGGACTTCCTGCAGCCTGAGGGCTACCAGGCCCTGGCCGAACAAGTGGCCGGCGAGCTGCCGCTGATCGCCTACTTTGCCACGGCTGCCGCCGTGTATGGCGCGATCTGCGAAAACCTGGACAAGGCCGGCCTGGCCGCACGCACCCGGGTCGTGCTGGAGAAACCCATTGGTCACGACCTGGAGTCGTCACGGCGGGTCAACGATGCCGTGGCGCGCTTTTTCCCGGAAAGCCGGGTGTATCGCATCGACCATTACCTGGGCAAAGAGACGGTGCAGAACCTGATTGCCCTGCGCTTTGCCAACAGCCTGTTCGAAACCCAGTGGAACCAGAACTCGATTTCCCACGTGGAGATCACCGTGGCCGAAAAGGTCGGTATCGAAGGTCGCTGGGGCTATTTCGACAAGGCCGGTCAGCTGCGCGACATGATCCAGAATCACCTGCTGCAGCTGTTGTGCCTGATCGCCATGGACCCGCCCAGCGATCTGTCGGCCGACAGCATCCGCGACGAGAAGGTCAAGGTGCTCAAGGCACTGGCGCCGATCACTGGCGATGGCCTGAGCACCCGTGTGGTGCGTGGCCAGTACATTGCCGGCTACAGCGACGGCAAGGCGGTGCCTGGCTACCTGGAAGAAGACAACGCCAACGCCCAGAGCGACACCGAAACCTTTGTCGCCCTGCGCGCCGACATCCGCAACTGGCGCTGGTCCGGCGTGCCGTTCTATTTGCGTACCGGCAAGCGCATGCCGCAGAAGCTTTCGCAGATCGTCATTCATTTCAAGGAAACGCCGCACTACATCTTCGCCCCGGAACAACGTTTGCAGATCGGTAACAAGCTGATCATTCGCCTGCAACCGGACGAAGGTATTTCCTTGCGGGTGATGACCAAGGAGCAAGGCCTGGACAAGGGCATGCAACTGCGCAGCGGTCCGCTGCAACTGAATTTTTCCGACACCTGGCGCACCGCGCGGATTCCGGATGCCTACGAACGCCTTTTGCTTGAGGTGATGCGCGGCAATCAGAACCTGTTCGTGCGCAAGGACGAGATCGAATACGCCTGGCAGTGGTGCGACCAGCTGATCGCTGGCTGGCGTAACGCGGGCGATGCCCCCAAGCCGTATGCGGCGGGATCGTGGGGGCCAATGAGTTCGATTGCACTGATCACACGTGATGGGAGGGCGTGGTATGGAGATATCTGACCTGCAATTGCCGGCGAGCGTGAAGGCGCATCAGTTGATTGATGCCAAGACGCTCTCGACGACCCTGGCGGCTGACGTGGCCAGGCGCCTGCGCGCCGCGATCGCTACCAAGGGCCAGGCTTGCCTGGTGCTGTCGGGTGGCCGCAGCCCGGTGCCGTTCCTCGAGCAGTTGGCAACCGAGGCGCTGGACTGGTCGAAGGTCACCGTCAGCCTGGCTGACGAGCGCTGGGTGCCGGTGGAGCATGCCGACAGCAACGCTGGCCTGTTGGCCCGCCACCTGTTCCAGGGGGCGGCGGCCAAGGCCCGTTTCGTTGGACTCTATCGACAAGCCGAGCAGCTCGACGCGGCAGCGGACAGCGCCGACCAGGCCCTGGCTGCGTTGCCGGCTATCGATGTGCTGGTGCTGGGCATGGGTGACGATGGCCATACCGCGTCGCTGTTCCCCGGCAGCCCCAACCTGGCCGCCGGTCTCGACCGCAACAACCCGCGCCGCTGCCTGCCGATGCTGGCGCCGAGCGTGCCGCACCAGCGCCTGTCGATGACACGTTCGCTGTTGGCCAGCGCCGCTTTCATCGCGCTGTCCGTGCAAGGCCCGGGCAAACTCGCTACCCTGCGCGCCGCGCTGGCGGGCAATGATCTTTCCGAAATGCCGATTCGCGCCTTTCTTCACGACCCCCTGGACATCTACTGGTGCCCATGAGCAAAGGATCCACTGTCATGACCACCCTCGAACGCCCACAGCCCAAGCTCTCGATGGCCGAGAAAGCGACCCGGATCGATGCGATCTGTGGCGCGGCGCGCATCCTGCCGGTAATCACCATCGCCCGTGAGCAAGACATCCTGCCCCTGGCCGATGCCCTGGCTGCTGGCGGCATCCGTACGCTGGAAGTGACCCTGCGTTCGCAGCATGGCCTGAAGGCCATCCAGGTGCTGCGCGAGCAGCGCCCGGAGCTGTGCGTGGGCGCCGGCACCGTGCTCGACCGCGACATGTTCGCTGCCGTTGAAGCGGCCGGTGCGCAGTTCGTCGTTACCCCGGGCATTACCCAGGACATTCTCGAAGCGGGCGTGGACAGCGAGATCCCGCTGTTGCCAGGTATCAGCACGCCGTCGGAAATCATGATGGGTTATGCCCTGGGCTACCGCCGCTTCAAGCTGTTTCCGGCGGAAATCAGCGGTGGCGTAGCGGCGATCAAGGCCTTTGCCGGGCCGTTTGGTGATATCCGTTTCTGCCCGACTGGCGGGGTAAATCCGGCCAATGTGCGCAATTACATGGCGCTGCCCAATGTGATGTGCGTGGGCGGTACCTGGATGCTCGACAGTAGCTGGATCAAGAATGGCGAGTGGGCGCGGATCAAGGCGTGCAGCGCCGAGGCGATGGCCTTGCTGGACTGAAACTGAATTTGTTGTGTGCTTTACGGCTTATGGGGCGCTTGGTCGGCGCTCCTTTTTTTGTCTGCAGCTTTTGTGTTGCAGACGCGGGCCCTGTCGCGGGGCAAGCCCGCTCCCACAGAGGTTCTGCGAAACACTCGCAGGTGGTGGGGGCTGTGGGAGCGGGCTTGTCCCGCGAAAGGGCCGGTACAGGCAACAAAAAAGCCCGCATCATGGATGCGGGCTCTTGAACACCAACTAACAGCTTACGCCGCTTTAGCCTCTTGCTGGCTCAGCGACCGGTTCAGCGCACTGAACAGCGCCTTGAAGCTCGCAGTGGTGATGTTCTCATCGATACCCACACCATGCACCGGACGACCCCCGGCCACACGCAGTTCGATATAGGCCGCCGCCTTGGCATTGGTACCGGCACCAATGGCGTGCTCGTTGTAGTCCATGATCTCCACGGCGATCGGCAGGCCGGCCACCAGGGCTTCCAGGGCGCCATTGCCCTTGCCGCGCCAGTGCAGGGTGGTTTCGCCTTCACCGGCGACTTCCACTTCCACGGCGCTGTGGCCGTTCTCTTCCTGCAGGCGGTGGCTGACCAGTGCATATGGGGCGTTGGCCTGGAGGTATTCCTTGTGCAGCAGGCTGTAGATCTGCTGGGCAGTCATTTCCAGGCCCAGGCGGTCGGTTTCACCTTGCACCACCTGGCTGAACTCGATCTGCATGCGGCGTGGCAGGCTGATTCCGTATTCCTGTTCGAGCAGGTAGGTGATACCACCCTTGCCGGACTGGCTGTTGACGCGGATCACCGCCTCGTAGCTGCGGCCGATGTCGGCCGGGTCGATCGGCAGGTACGGCACTTCCCACAGCTCGCTGTCCTGCTGCTTGGCGAAGCCCTTGCGGATGGCGTCCTGGTGCGAGCCGGAGAACGCGGTGTGGACCAGGTCGCCGACATACGGGTGACGCGGGTGCACCGGCAGCTGGTTGCACTCTTCGACCACCTTGCGCACGCCGTCGATGTCGGAGAAGTCCAGCTCAGGGTCGATGCCCTGGGTGTAGAGGTTCAGTGCCAGGGTCACCAGGTCGACGTTGCCGGTACGCTCGCCGTTGCCGAACAGGCAACCTTCGGCGCGGTCGGCACCGGCCATCAGGCCCAGTTCGGTGGCAGCGATGCCGGTGCCACGGTCGTTGTGGCAGTGCAGGCTGATGATCACGCTGTCACGGCGGTTGACGTTGCGGCAGAACCACTCGATCTGGTCGGCGTAGATGTTCGGCGTGGCGACTTCCACGGTGGCCGGCAGGTTGAGGATGACCTTGTGCTCTGGCGTCGGGTTCCACACCTCGATGACCGCGTCGCAGACTTCCTTGGCGAACTCAAGCTCGGTGGCGCTAAAGGTCTCGGGCGAATACTGGAAGGTCCACTGGGTTTCCGGCTGCTGGGCGGCGTATTTGACGAACAGCTTGGCCGCGTTCACCGCGATGTCTTTCACGCCTTGCTTGTCCTGGTTGAAGACGATGCGGCGGAACGACGGGCTGGTGGCGTTGTACAGGTGGACGATGGCCTTCTTGGCGCCGCGCAGCGACTCGAAAGTACGCGCGATCAGGTCTTCACGGGCCTGGGTGAGCACCTGGATGGTGGTGTCGTCCGGGATGTGGCCGTCTTCGATCAGCGAGCGCACGAAGTCGAAATCTGTCTGCGAAGCCGACGGGAACGAGGCTTCGATTTCCTTCACACCAACCTGCACCAGGGTCTTCCAGAAGCGCAGCTTCTTCTCGGAGTCCATCGGCTCGATCAGCGACTGGTTGCCATCACGCAGGTCGGAGCTGCACCAGATTGGCGCCTGGGTGATGGTCTTCGACGGCCAGGTACGGTCAGGCAGGTCGATGGTCGGGAAAGCGCGGTACTTCTTCGATGGGTCTTTGAGCATGGTCATGGAAGCAATCCTTTTATGTGCGGCCGAGATCGGGCCTGCCGAGCAATAACGAGATGAAAAGGCGAGGCGACGCGATTCAGCCTGGTAGTCGGGCGCTGACCAGGCAGAGGCTGCGATGTTGTCGGAGCAGGATGAGGGTGCTGTGGGTCTTCATGCCTTCAACCCTAACCAGTGGGGTGGGGGATGGCAAGTGTTCGCGGAAAATTGAGAGGAATGCTTAAAAAAAGCTTGATAGCGAGATTTTATAGCTTGGATTCTTTTCAAGCTTTTAGCGTGTTGCGCTGTATTTTTTGATCGCGCAAGACAGGGGAAGTGATGTCGAGGGTGCTGGCCTCATCGCCGGCAAGCCGGCTCCCACGAGGTCGGCGGTGATCCTTGCGGGAGCCGGCTTGCCGGCGATGCAGGCGCTGCGGTCTCAGGGCTGGAACGCGCCAATGAAGATCGCCGGATCCACCCGCGCATCGTTCAGGCTGACATTCCAGTGCATGTGCGGCCCGGTAGCCCGCCCGGTCGAGCCGACCCGGCCGACCACCTCGCCCCGGCGCAACTGCTGCCCGACCGCCACATCGATCTTTGACATATGGCAGAACATGCTGATAAAGCCCTGCCCATGGTCGACGAACACCGTGCGCCCGTTGAAGAAGTAGTCACCCACCAGAATCACCTTGCCATTGGCAGGTGTCTTGATCGGCGTACCCGCCGGCACTGCAAAATCCAGCCCCGCATGCGGGTTGCGTTCTTCGCCGTTGAAGAAGCGGCGCACGCCGAACTTGCTCGACAGCGGCCCGCTGACGGGTTTGTCGAGCACCAGGTTGCTCGGCAGGTTGGGGCTGAAACTGCGGTAGGCCTTGATCTGCTCGGCCAGTTCACGGTCGATGCGCTTGAGGTCGGCCGGGTCGGGGTTGACCTGGCGCTTGTTCTTCAAGGTGATGTGCTGCTCCGGGTACTTCTTGCTCCCCACGCTGAACGTCAGGTTGCGACCCCCCTGGCTCAGCACGGCCGTGCCGGGCTTTTGCGTCAGCGGGATGCCGACGATGGCCAGCCAGTTGTCCTGTTCCTTGACCACCAGCACCGGCTTGCCATCGAAGCGCGCGTTCGGTGCAGTGGCCGCAGGCCCCAGGTCGACCACGGCGACGCCACCGGGTACCGGCTTGTTCAAGGTGCGGGTGATGTAGCTGGCCTGGGCGCCGCCCGCCAGCAACAACAGGGAAAGGGCAAGCAGGGGCGCGAACAGGCGGGGCATGTGTCAGTCCAGTAGGGAAAGGGTGACCGGGGTCAGGTGGTTGTCCTCGACCCGCACCCGCAGCTCGCCTTCATTCAGGCGGGCAGTCAGGCGCTGGCCGTTGTGGGTCTGCTCGGCGCTGCGGATGGCTTGGCCACGTTCGTCGAGGAGGATGCTGTAGCCACGCGCCAGGGTGGCCAGCGGGCTGACCACCTGCAACGTCTGCAACTGCGCCTGGAAGCGCTGGCGGCGATCCTTGAGCACTTCGCGCATGGCCCGTGGCAGGCGTTCGGCGAGGCTGTCCAGGCGCTGGCCCAGCAGTTTCAGGGTGCGCCCAGGATGCTGCGCGGCCAGGCGCGTGTCGAGCCGGGCCAGACGCTCGCGGCGTTGGTTGAGGTTGAGCATGAAGGCGCGGCGCAGGCGCATGTCCAGGTCGTCCAGGCGCTGGGCCTGCTGACGCAAGCGCTCGCCGGGGTGGCGCAGGCGCCGGGTCAGCGAATCCAGGCGCAGGCGGTCATGGGTCAGGCGGTTCTGCATGCGCAGCAGCAGGCGCCGTTGCAGGCCGTCCAGGCGCTGCTGCAGGCCGCTGTTGTCGGGGGCAAGCAGTTCGGCGGCGGCCGACGGCGTGGGGGCGCGCACGTCGGCGACGAAGTCGCTGATCGACACGTCGGTTTCATGCCCCACGGCACTGACGATCGGCGTCACGCAGGCCGCCACGGCGCGCGCCACGGCTTCCTCGTTGAAGCACCAGAGGTCTTCCAGCGAGCCACCGCCACGGGCCAGGATCAGGGCATCGAAGCCAAGCCGGTCGGCCTGCTGCAAGGCGCGCACGATCTGGTTGATCGCCTCGCGGCCTTGCACGGCGGTGGGAATCAGGTTCAGCTCGACCTGCGGCGCGCGGCGGCCGAACACGCTGATGATGTCGCGGATCACCGCGCCGGTGGGCGAAGTGATGATGCCGATGCGCTGTGGATGGGCCGGCAGCGGCTTCTTGCGTTCGGCACTGAACAGCCCCTCGGCACCGAGCTTTTCCTTCAGTGCTTCGAAGGCCAGGCGCAGGGCGCCGTCGCCGGCCGGCTCGACCGTGTCGAGAATCAGCTGGTAGTCGCCACGCCCTTCGAACAGCGAAACCTTGCCGCGCACCCGCACTGCCAGACCGTCGCGCAGGGCCTGGCGCACGCGTGTGGCGTTCTGCCGGAACAGTGCGCAACGCACCTGGGCGCCGCTGTCCTTGAGGGTGAAATACATGTGGCCGGAGGCCGGGCGGGCGAGGTTGGAAATCTCGCCTTCCACCCAGACGCTGCGGAACACGTCTTCCAGCAGCACGCGGGCGCGACCGTTGAGTTGGCTGACGGTGAGGACCTCGCGGTCCAGGCCGAGTCGTTCGAAGGGGTCTTTGATCATGGCGGGCATCATAAAGGACATAAGGGCCGCTTGTCTGTGCCGGCGATAGGGCCTTCACCCCTGCATTGCAGCGAGGAACTACCGGGGTAGAATTGCAGCATTACCGCAATCCCCAGGCCCGTTTCGCCAATGACCACCCAGAGCATCATCGTCCCCAAACTCTCCACCGTGCCGGTGCACGAAGCCCGCGCCCGGGCAATCCTGCGCTGGCTGGTGCGCGAGAAAATCGTCGAGGAGCAAATGACCACCTGCGGGCGCACCGGCAACCGCATGGGCCATGCCCTGGCCGCTGGCGCGCGCAAGGTCGCCCTGCATCCGCAGAAGCTGCCGTTCGGCGAGCAGGTCAATGGCCTGGAAGTGATGCTCAAGCGTTGCATCTATACCCCCACCGAGGGGTTTCTCGAAGAGGCCGGCTGCCCGGAGTGCCGGCGTGAGGTGGGCGAACCGTTGTTCGAAAGCCTGGAAGAGTGGATGCCCGGTGTAAGTGACAACTTCACCTGCCCGCTGTGCGGTTTCGAGGACGACATCAATGGCTTCATTTACCTGCAGCCATGTGCCTTTTCCAACTTGGGGTTCATCTTCAACAACTGGGGCGAGGCCGGGTTTACCCAGGCCTTTCTCGACAGCTTCGCCGATTGGCTCGACCAGCCGGTGGCGGTGGTGAAGGTAAAACTGCCAGAACGCTGACCGAAGGCCCTTATTTTGCATTGAGCGGCGCGCCGTGGATGAGTATAATGGCGCGCTTCCATTTTTCCCGCCCGGGAGCCCCCGCGATGTTGCGTATCAGCCAAGAAGCCCTGACTTTCGACGATATTCTCCTTGTACCTGGCTATTCCGAGGTACTGCCTAATGAAGTCAGTCTCAAGACCCGTTTGACCCGTGGCATTGAGCTGAACATTCCGCTGGTCTCCGCCGCCATGGATACCGTGACCGAAGCGCGCCTGGCCATCGCCATGGCCCAGGAAGGCGGTATCGGCATCATCCACAAGAACATGACCATCGAACAGCAGGCCGGCGAAGTACGCAAGGTCAAGAAGTTCGAGGCTGGCGTGGTCAAGGACCCGATCACCATCGAGGCCGACGCCACCGTGCGCGACCTGTTCGACCTGACCCGCCTGAACAACATCTCCGGTGTTCCGGTGCTGGAGAACGGCGACCTGGTCGGCATCGTCACTTCCCGTGACGTGCGCTTCGAAACCCGCCTGGATGCCAAGGTACGCGACGTGATGACGCCCAAAGAGCGTCTGGTCACCGTCCGCGAAGGCGCCGACAAGAACGAAGTCCGCGAGCTGCTGCACAAGCACCGCCTGGAAAAAGTCCTGATCGTCGACGACAAGTTCAGCCTCAAGGGCATGATGACCGTCAAGGACATCGAAAAGGCCAAGGCCTACCCGCTGGCCAGCAAGGACGACCAGGGTCGCCTGCGCGTCGGCGCTGCGGTCGGCACCGGCAAGGACACCGGCGAGCGCGTTGCTGCCCTGGTTGCCGCTGGCGTTGACGTGGTTGTCGTCGACACCGCCCACGGTCACTCCAAGGGTGTGATCGACCGCGTTCGCTGGGTCAAGGAAACCTACCCGCAAGTGCAGGTGATCGGCGGCAACATCGCCACCGGCGCTGCGGCCAAGGCCCTGGCTGAAGCCGGCGCCGATGCCGTCAAGGTCGGTATCGGCCCAGGCTCGATCTGCACCACCCGCATCGTCGCCGGTGTCGGCGTGCCGCAGATCAGCGCCATCGCCAACGTCGCCGCCGCTCTGGAAGGCACCGGTGTGCCGCTGATCGCCGACGGCGGCATCCGCTTCTCGGGTGACCTGTCCAAGGCCATCGTCGCCGGTGCTTCCTGCGTGATGATGGGTTCGATGTTCGCCGGTACCGAAGAAGCACCGGGCGAAGTCGAGCTGTTCCAGGGCCGTTCCTACAAGGCTTATCGCGGCATGGGCTCGCTGGGTGCCATGGCACAGGCGCAAGGCTCGTCCGACCGTTACTTCCAGGACTCCTCGGCCGGCGCCGAGAAACTGGTACCGGAAGGTATCGAAGGCCGCGTGCCGTACAAGGGCGCCCTGGCCGCGATCATCCACCAGCTGATGGGCGGCCTGCGTTCGTCCATGGGCTACACCGGCAGCGCGACCATCGAAGAGATGCGTACCAAGCCGGAATTCGTACGCATCACCGGTGCCGGCATGGCCGAGTCCCACGTGCATGACGTGCAGATCACCAAAGAAGCCCCTAACTACCGCGTAGGCTGAGGCTTCCAGCAACATTTGCATGCGGGGCTGTCACGACAGCCCCGCGTCGTTTCCGATTTCCACTGACGAGATTGAGTCATGGCCCTCGACATTCACGCTCACCGCATCCTGATCCTCGATTTCGGTTCCCAGTACACCCAGCTGATCGCCCGCCGCGTGCGCGAGATCGGTGTCTACTGCGAACTGCATCCGTTCGACATGGACGATGAAGCGATCCGCGAATTCAACCCGCGCGGCATCATCCTCGCTGGCGGCCCCGAGTCGGTCCACGAAGCCAACAGCCCGCGTGCCCCGCAGGCCGTGTTTGACCTGAACGTACCGCTGCTGGGCATCTGCTACGGCATGCAGACCATGGCCGAGCAGTTGGGCGGCAAGGTCGAAGGTTCCGACCTGCGTGAGTTCGGTTATGCCCGCGTCGACGTGGTCGGCAAGAGCCGCCTGCTCGACGGCATCGAAGACCACGTCGACGATGACGGCGTACTGGGCCTGGACGTGTGGATGAGCCACGGCGACAAGGTCACCCAGATGCCTGGCGACTTCCACGTGCTGGCCAGCACCCCGAGCTGCCCGATCGCCGGCATGTTCGACGATGCCCGCGGCTACTACGGCGTGCAGTTCCACCCGGAAGTGACCCACACCAAGCAGGGCGGTCGCATCCTGTCCCGCTTCGTGCAGGACATCTGCGGCTGCGAAGCCCTGTGGACCCCGTCCAACATCGTCGAAGACGCCATTGCCCAGGTACGTGAGCAAGTAGGTTCGGCCAACGTCCTGCTCGGCCTGTCCGGCGGTGTCGACTCGTCCGTGGTCGCCGCGCTGCTGCACCGCGCCATCGGCGACCAGCTGACCTGCGTATTCGTCGACAACGGCCTGCTGCGCCTGCACGAAGGCGACCAGGTGATGGCCATGTTCAAAGAGAACATGGGCGTCAAGGTGATCCGCGCCGACGCCGAGAAGCAATTCCTCGACAACCTGGAAGGCGAAGCCGACCCGGAGAAGAAGCGCAAGATCATCGGCCGTACCTTCATCGACATTTTCGATGCCGAAGCCAGCAAGCTGGACAACATCCAGTTCCTCGCCCAGGGCACCATCTACCCGGACGTGATCGAGTCGGCTGGCGCCAAGAGCGGCAAGGCCCACGTGATCAAGTCCCACCACAACGTCGGCGGCCTGCCAGAGGAAATGAACCTCAAGCTGGTCGAGCCACTGCGTGAGCTGTTCAAGGATGAAGTGCGCAAGATCGGCCTGGAGCTGGGCCTGCCGTACGACATGGTCTACCGCCACCCGTTCCCGGGCCCGGGCCTGGGTGTACGTATCCTCGGTGAAGTGAAGAAGGAATACGCCGACATTCTGCGTCGTGCCGACCACATCTTCATCGAAGAGCTGCGCAAAGCCGACTGGTACCACAAGACCAGCCAGGCCTTCGTGGTGTTCCAGCCGGTCAAGTCGGTCGGTGTGGTTGGCGATGGCCGCCGCTACGCCTGGGTCGTCGCGCTGCGTGCCGTCGAGACCGTGGACTTCATGACCGCGCGCTGGGCGCACCTGCCGTACGACCTGCTGGAAACCGTCAGCGGCCGTATCATCAACGAAATCGACGGTATCTCGCGCGTTACCTACGACGTGTCGAGCAAGCCGCCGGCCACCATCGAGTGGGAATGATCGGGTAGCCGGCCTAGGCTGGCACCGACAGGCATGGATACACCAAAAAGCCCGCATGATTGCGGGCTTTTTGCTTTTTGTTCATTCAGGTTGTTCAAGCTTTTGGGCGAATAGCGCTTTCTGGTAAAAATTGAAGGCAAGCAGCCTGTTCTTGACGGCGGTGAACTCATCCCCCTGCACGGGTTGCGGGTTCTTTTCCTGTGGGTCATCTTCGATATTGTATTTCGTCAGGGTGTCCGAGCTGAATTCGTAAATGTATTTGTAGGGATGCTCCACCAAGGCTGACGCCAAATGGTCGAAGAATGTGGACATGAAGTACGCACGCTTACCCTGCGTTCTCAACAAACTAACGCCTTGTACAGCGAGTGGCGACTCGGTGACGCCAAAGAAATCGGCAACCGTAGGGACAATATCGGTCTGGTGACTTGTCGTTGAGCCGGGTTTGCTCAGCGCCTTGCCATGTGCCCAGAATATCAGGGGTACGGCAACTTCTTCTTCATGCATGGAAGCGTTGTGAATGAACAAGCCGTGCTCACCGAACGACTCGCCATGGTCACCCACAAGTACGAATAACGTCGAGTCCAGAAGACCGGACTTGTCGAATGACTCCAGCATTTCAGCCAGCACGCTGTCGCTTTTTGCTATGCAGTTTTCGTACTTTTCCAATTCGCTCCGCAAGGCAGTGCCTTGGCCGCATTCATAGGGGTAGTGCGCCGCGCTTGGGAAGTACAATGCAACGAATCCCTTGCCGTTCTTCTTGATGTTCTCCAGGTAAGGGATGCTGGACAAGAACAACTGTTCGTCACTCTCCCCGAAACTATTGGCATTCGCTGGGCGGTTCTCGCTGGCGATGATGTCCGAGAGTTCATAGGCATTCGATACGCCAATGGATTTCAAAAAACCACGCATATTTTCGAACTCTAGAAACAATGAGCTGAAGGCGACGGCTTCCATGTTTTTCTTGTTTTTCAGTTCATGGATGAGGCTAGGTTGATTCAGAGGCATGGCCTCTTTGATCTCGACGTCGGGGTAGGCGTGCTGCCCGGTCAGGATCGCGTGATAGCCTTTGGACGAGTGAGGCACTGATACGTACGATTTGAACAGCATGCCCTCCCGGGAGAGCTTTTCGAATGTCGGGTACTTTTCAGCGGTGTTGATGTCCGCAGCGAAAATGCTTTTCCAGCGAACCGATTCCAGGACGATGAAAACCAGGTTCTTGAAGTCTGGCGTGGCTTGCGACTGTAGTTTTTCGATGTTGTTTACGCTGGAGAGCGGGTAGGCGGGTTGTTCGAACGGCAACGTTGGTTTGTGCGGGGCAGCGTTCAGGAACGTGGTGCTTCTGAGCGCGGTGACCAGCGGGCTGATGACAATATTTTTGTTCAAATCGTAGCGCGCGTCTTTGGCAGAGAGGGAACCGATGAGCAGGGCACCTATCACCAGCAGGGGAGCCCAGTAGTATCTTTTCTTCCTGGTGACGTCTGTGCGCTGTGCTTTATAGGCGATGTAGGTTGCCAGCCCAACCAGCGACCACGCCGCCAGATAAGCCAGAAAGAGTACGAAGACGATGAACCTGAAGGTGAGCCCGAAACCGGCAGATTGCTTGAAGAAAGCTTCGGCCCCGGAGGTCAGGTTGCTTGCGTTTTGCAGGCTGTAGCTGATCAGTTGCCAGTTCAGAGGCTTCAGCCACAGCTCCCGGACACGCATATCCATCAGCAGGAACAGCAACAAGGCCCCTGAGGCGATGCTCAACAGATAGAAGTTGTATTTATGCCGGGTAAGGGTGTTGACGGCGACCACATAGAGGGCTGCCGCGAGAATTACATCTTGTAATACGTACAGGGCAATATCGAGAACGCCGGTGTCCACCCATCGGTAGGAGAAGAACTCGATCAGGATGATCTTCGGCACGAGCAGAAGGGCAACGGCGAGCAGCAGAGAAATGTGTAATAAAGAATTCCGTTTCCACATGTTGTCGAGCCCTCGCATTCAGGAAGCAGGCTTCTTGTTGGGTGATAGGTGGGCAGAACGCCAGCGGCCAGAGCCCATCTGCTTGAACTTAAGCAGCCTGCCCCTGTTTGAGCAAGTCAACCCAGGCGCATCAAGCGCTTGCCCACGGAACAGGGCAGGACGAGCGGGTGTTCACGGCCGCTTACCGAGGCTGCGACAAGACTTCACTTAATCTTTCCCATTTGCAGGTGTATCGTATTCGCCCTTCATCGCTGGCCGCTGCTGGCAGACTGATTGCGCAGAACACGAGGTACCCGCACCGATGTCCTTTACCCGTCGACAAATGCTCAAGGGCCTGACCGGCCTTGCTGTGGTAGGCCTGGGCGCCGGAGGCGCCGCGCGCTACTGGCTGGGCAAGGTAGAGGACGAGAATGCCGGGCACGACTACGAGCTGATCGCCGCACCGCTGGACGTTGAGCTGGTGCCCGGCTTCAAGACCGAGGCCTGGGCCTTCGGCCCTTCGGCACCGGGCACCGAGCTGCGGGTTCGCCAGGGCACCTGGCTGCGCGTGCGCTTCATCAACCACCTGCCGGTGGAAACCACCATCCACTGGCACGGCATCCGCCTGCCGCTGGAAATGGACGGCGTACCCTATGTGTCGCAGTTACCGGTCAAGCCCGGCGAGTACTTCGATTACAAGTTCCGCGTGCCGGATGCCGGCAGCTTCTGGTACCACCCCCATGTCGCCAGCTCCGAGGAGCTCGGCCGTGGTCTGGTCGGGCCGTTGATCGTCGAGGAACGCGAGCCCACCGGCTTCCTCCACGAGCGCACCCTGAGCCTGAAAAACTGGCATGTCGACGAGCAGGGCGCCTGGCTGCCGTTCAGCATTCCCCGTGAGGCGGCGCGCAATGGCACTGCCGGGCGTCTGATCACCATCAACGGCCAGGCCGATTCGGTAACCGAGCTGCCGGCCGGCCAGGTGGTGCGTCTGCGTCTGTTGAACCTGGACAATACCTGGACCTACCGCCTGAACCTCAAGGGCAACTGCGAGGCGATGATCTATGCCCTCGACGGCAACCCGGTAACCCCGCGCCCGTTGGAAGACGACTATTGGCTCGGGCCCGGCATGCGCATTTGCCTGGCAGTGCGCATCCCCGAGGCGGGCGAGGAAATCTCCTTGCGTGACGGTTTCGTGCGCCTGGGCACCTTGCGTTCGGTGGCCAGCAACGATGCGCCGGGCGATTGGCCGCCGGCACTGCCACCGAACCCTGTGGCCGAGCCGGACCTGGAGAATGCCGAAAAGCTGAACTTCAATTTCGAATGGGTCGGCAAGGTGTCGGTGAATACCGAGAATGGCAGACCACCGAGCCTGTGGCAGATCAACGGGCAGGCCTGGGACATCACCGACAAGACCTGCGCCGATCGCCCGATCGCAACGCTGCAGAAGGGCAAGAGCTACATCTTCGAGCTGAAGAACATGACCCAGTACCAGCACCCGATCCACCTGCATGGCATGAGTTTCAAGGTGATTGCCTCCAATCGGCGCAAGATCGTCGAGCCGTGGTTCACCGACACCTACCTGCTGGGCAAGAACGAGCGCGCGCAGGTGGCCTTGGTGGCGGATAACCCCGGCACCTGGATGTTCCACTGCCATGTCATTGACCATATGGAAACCGGTCTGATGGCCGCGATCACGGTGGTGTGATGCGGCCACAAATCATCGATCGCAGCCGCGATCAGGAATTCATGCGTCTGGCCCTGAACCTGGCGGCAGAAGGTGCCGCACTGGGCGAGGTGCCGGTGGGCGCAGTGCTGGTGCAGCATGGCCAGGTGATCGGGCAGGGCTTCAACCGGCCGATCATCGACAGCGATCCGAGCGCCCATGCCGAGATGGTGGCGATCCGCGCGGCGGCGAAATCCGCCAGCAATTACAGGCTGCCGGGCAGCACCCTGTATGTGACGCTGGAGCCTTGCAGCATGTGCGCGGGGTTGATCGTGCATTCGCGGGTGGCGCGGGTGGTGTATGGGGCGCTGGAGCCCAAGGCAGGGATCGTGCAGAGCCAGGGGCAGTTCTTCAGTCAGGGGTTCCTGAATCATCGAGTGATGTTCGAGGGTGGGGTGCTGGCCGAAGAGTGTGGCGCTATCTTGAGCGAATTCTTCAAAGCACGGCGCGCCAAGGCTTAACCTGCGCCGGCCTCTTCGCGGGACAAGCCCGCTCCCACAGAGTCAGCACAGATCCTTGGGGTAGTGCAGTAACTGTGGGAGCGGGCTTGTCCCGCGAAGAGGCCGGTGCAGGAGATCGCGATGGATCAGGCAAGCGCGGTCACATCGGCGGCGACTGCTCCGCCGGCTTGTCCTTGTTCACCCCTGGCACATGCAGGTTGCCCTCGGCCACCTGGCCTTCGAGCTGCGGCTGGGTCACCCAGGTGAGGATGTCGTAGTAGCGACGGATGTTGGCCACGAAGTGCACCGGCTCCCCGCCGCGGGCATAGCCATACTTGGTCTGCCGGTACCACTGCTTCTGCGACAGGCGCGGCAGCATCTTCTTCACGTCCAGCCACTTGTTCGGGTTGAGCTTTTCGCGCTTGGCCAACGTGCGGGCGTCTTCCAGGTGGCCGCTGCCGACGTTGTAGGCGGCCAGGGCGAACCAGGTACGGTCCGGCTCCTGGATGCTGTCGGCGAGCTCAGCCTTGATCTTCATGAAGTACTTGGCGCCGCCCTGGATGCTTTGCTTGGGGTCCAGTCGGTTGGACACGCCCATGGCCTGGGCGGTGCGCTGGGTCAGCATCATCAGGCCGCGCACGCCGGTCTTGGAGGTGACTTCAGGCTGCCACATCGACTCCTGGTAGCCGATTGCCGCCAGCAGCCGCCAGTCGACCTGCTCGACCTTGGCGTAGCTCTTGAAGTGCTTTTCGTACTTGGGCAGGCGCTGCTGCAAGTGCTGGGCGAACGTATAGGCACCGACATAGCCCAGGACATCGACATGGCCGTAGTAGCGGTCTTTCAGGCGTTGCAGGGTGCCGTTCTTTTGCGCCTTGTCGAGGTACTCGTTGACCTCGTTGAGCAGGCTGTTGTCGTCACCGGCCGCCACCGCCCAACGCTGGTCGCGCGCGTCGCCCAGGTCGAAGGCAACCCGCACGTTGGGGAAATACACCTGGTTCATCGCCAGTTCGTTGGAGTCGACCAGGGTCAGGTCGATCTGGCCTTCATCGACCATGCGCAGCAGGTCGACCACCTCTACCGCGTCGGACTCTTCATATTGCAGGCCCGGATAGCGCTTTTTCAGCTCGGCCAGCTGGTCGGCGTGGCTGCTGCCCTTGAGCACCATGATCTTCTTGCCCACCAGGCCTTTGGCCTCGGTGGGGCGAGGGCGGCCATTGCGGTAGATGACCTGCGGGGTCACTTCCAGGTAGGGGTGGGAGAACTTGGCCTGGGCATTGCGCCGCTCGCTGCTGACCAGGCCAGCCGCAGCCAGCACCGGGCCGGACGGCTTGCCGAGGGCATCGAACAACTCGTCGAGGTTGTCGGCAGTCTCGATCTGCAGCTTGACGCCGAGATCGTCGGCGAAATGCTTGACCAGTTCATACTCGAAACCGGTTTCGCCGTTGCGATCCTGGAAGTAGGTGGCCGGGCTGTTGCGGGTAATGACGCGCAGCACGCCATCCTCCTTCACGCGCTCGAGGGTGCTGGGTTTTTCAACGCAGGCACCGAGCATTAGAAAGAGTCCGGTTGCGAAGAGCCATTTGGCGCAACGCTGGCGCAAAGCAGTGTGGGCGAACATAGGTTGCAGTATACGCAAAGGACTGGCACAGCCATATCTCGACAACAGATAGCTTGTCTGCTAGCGCGTTATGTGCAGCACTGGCCTCATCGCCGGCAAGCCGGCTCCCACTGGGCCTTGTGGGAGCCGGCTTGCCGGCGATGGGGCCAGGGCGGGCAAAACAAGGCAATTTTTTTGACCCGAAAGTCCGGTTCCACCGCCCGGCAGTCATGGCTTAGAGCGGGTGCCGAAAACCGCGGAATTAGGCTAGAATGCACGGCCTCTAAGCACACCCCTTCCTGAGGCTGTCCCGACGATGTTGATCCTGCGCGGCGCTCCTGCCCTTTCTGCCTTTCGCCACGGTAAATTACTCGAGCAACTGAGCCAGAAAGTCCCCGCTGTTACTGGTTTGTATGCCGAATTTGCCCACTTCGCCGATGTTGCCGGCGAGCTGACCGCCGACCAGCAGCAGGTGCTGGGCCGTCTGCTCAAATACGGCCCGAGCGTGCCGGTACAGGAGCCGACCGGCCGCCTGTTCCTGGTCGTACCGCGCCTGGGCACCATCTCGCCATGGGCCAGCAAGGCCAGCGACATCGCCCACAACTGCGGCCTGCAGTCGATCCAGCGCCTGGAGCGCGGCATCGCCTACTACGTTGCCGGCAACCTGAGCGACGCTGACGCCGCATTGATCGCCGCCGAGCTGCACGACCGCATGACCCAGCGCGTGCTGGGCCAGCTCGAGCAAGCCGCCGACCTGTTCAGCCATGCCCAGCCCAAGCCGATGACCTCGGTCGACATCCTGGCCGGTGGCCGCGACGCCCTGGCCCAGGCCAACATCGACCTGGGCCTGGCCCTGGCCGAAGACGAGATCGACTATCTGGTCAATGCCTTCCAGGGTCTCAAGCGCAACCCGAACGACATCGAACTGATGATGTTCGCCCAGGCCAACTCCGAGCACTGCCGCCACAAGATCTTCAACGCCAGTTGGGACATCGATGGCCAGGCTCAGGAAAAGAGCCTGTTCGGCATGATCAAGAACACCTACCAGATGCACAACGAAGGTGTGCTGTCTGCGTACAAGGACAACGCCTCGGTGATCGTCGGCAACGTTGCCGGCCGTTTCTTCCCGAACCCTGAAACCCGCCAGTACGGCGCGGTGCAGGAGCCGGTGCATATCCTGATGAAGGTCGAGACGCACAACCACCCGACCGCCATCGCCCCGTTTTCCGGCGCCTCCACCGGCTCCGGCGGCGAAATCCGCGACGAAGGCGCGACCGGCCGTGGCGCCAAGCCCAAGGCTGGCCTGACCGGCTTCACCGTGTCCAACCTGCGTATCCCGGGCTTCGAACAGCCGTGGGAGCAGGCTTATGGCAAGCCGGAGCGCATCGTCGACGCCCTCGACATCATGATCGAAGGCCCCCTGGGCGGCGCCGCGTTCAACAACGAATTCGGTCGTCCGGCCCTGACCGGCTATTTCCGTACCTTCGAGCAGTCCATCAACACCCCGCACGGTGAAGAAGTGCGCGGCTATCACAAGCCGATCATGCTCGCTGGCGGTATGGGCAACATCCGTGAAGATCACGTGCAGAAGGGCGAGATCACCGTCGGCGCCAAGCTGATCGTGCTCGGCGGCCCGGCCATGCTGATCGGCCTGGGCGGCGGCGCCGCTTCGTCGGTTGCCACCGGTGCCAGCTCGGCAGACCTGGATTTTGCCTCGGTGCAGCGCGAAAACCCGGAAATGGAGCGCCGTTGCCAGGAGGTCATCGACCGCTGCTGGCAGTTGGGCGACAACAACCCGATCGCCTTCATCCATGACGTTGGCGCCGGCGGTATCTCCAACGCCTTCCCTGAACTGGTCAACGACGGTGGCCGTGGTGGCCGCTTCGAACTGCGCAACGTGCCCAACGACGAGCCGGGCATGGCCCCGCACGAAATCTGGAGCAACGAGTCGCAAGAGCGCTACGTGCTGGCTGTCAGCGCTGTCGACTTCGAGCGCTTCCAGGCCATCTGTGAGCGTGAGCGTTGCCCGTTTGCGGTGGTCGGTGAAGCCACTGAAGAGCCGCACCTGACCGTAAGCGACAGCCACTTCGGCAACACGCCGGTGGACATGCCGCTCGACGTGCTGCTGGGCAAGCCGCCACGCATGCACCGTTCGGTCACCCGCGAAGCCGAGCTGGGCGATGATTTCGACCCGAGCGAGCTGGACCTGGACGCCGCCGTGCAGCGCGTGCTGAACCACCCGGCCGTGGCCAGCAAGAGCTTCCTGATCACCATCGGCGACCGCACCATCACCGGCCTGGTTGCCCGCGACCAGATGGTCGGCCCGTGGCAGGTACCGGTGGCCGACTGCGCCGTCACCGCCACCAGCTTCGACGTCTACACCGGTGAAGCCATGGCCATGGGCGAGCGTACCCCGCTGGCGCTGCTGGATGCCCCGGCGTCCGGCCGCATGGCGATCGGCGAGACCCTGACCAACCTGGCGGCTTCGCGCATCGAGAAGCTGTCCGACATCAAGCTGTCGGCCAACTGGATGTCCGCCGCCGGCCACCCTGGCGAAGACGCTCGCCTGTACGACACCGTCAAGGCTGTCGGCATGGAGCTGTGCCCGGAGCTGGGTATTACCATTCCGGTCGGCAAAGACTCGATGTCGATGAAGACCAAGTGGAGCGAAGAGGGTGTCGACAAGAGCGTCACCTCGCCGATGTCGCTGATCATTACCGGCTTCGCCCCGGTCACCGACATCCGCAAGACCCTGACCCCCGAACTGCGCATGGACAAGGGCGAGACCGACCTGATCCTGATCGACCTGGGCCGCGGCAAGAACCGCATGGGCGCCTCGATCCTGGCCCAGACCTACGGCAAGATCGCGGCCCAGGCACCAGACGTCGACGACGCAGAAGACCTCAAGGCGTTCTTCGCCGTGATCCAGGGCCTGAACGCCGACGGCCACCTGCTGGCCTACCACGACCGTTCCGACGGCGGCCTGCTGACCACCGTGCTGGAAATGGCCTTCGCCGGCCACTGCGGCCTCGACCTGCACCTCGACCCGCTGACCGACATCCGCAAGGACGTGCCGGCGATCCTCTTCAACGAAGAGCTGGGTGCGGTCATCCAGGTTCGCCAGGATGCCACCCCGGACGTGCTGGCGCAGTTCAGCGCCGCCGGCCTGGGCGAAGGTTGCGTGTCGGTGATCGGCAAGCCGGTCAACAACGCTGAAGTGTCCATCAGCCTCAACGGCGAAGTGCTGTTCGACGACGATCGCCGCATGCTGCAGCGCCAGTGGGCCGAAACCAGCTACCAGATCCAGCGCCTGCGTGACAACGCCGACTGCGCCGATCAGGAATTCGACCTGCTGCTCGAAGAAGACAACCCAGGCCTGACCGCCAAGCTTGGCTTCGACGTCAATGACGACATCGCCGCGCCATACATCAAGAAAGGTGTGCGTCCGCAAGTGGCGATCCTGCGCGAGCAGGGCGTCAACGGGCAGGTCGAGATGGCTGCTGCCTTCGACCGCGCCGGCTTCGCTGCCATCGACGTGCACATGAGCGACATCCTCGCCGGCCGCGTCGACTTCGAAGCCTTCAAGGGCCTGGTCGCCTGCGGTGGTTTCTCCTACGGTGACGTCCTCGGCGCCGGTGAAGGCTGGGCCAAGTCGGCGCTGTTCAACGCCCGTGCCCGTGATGCCTTCCAGGCCTTCTTCGAGCGTAACGACAGCTTCGCCCTGGGCGTGTGCAACGGTTGCCAGATGATGTCCAACCTGCACGAGCTGATTCCGGGCACCGAGCACTGGCCGCACTTCGTGCGCAACCGCTCGGAGCAGTTCGAAGCGCGCGTGGCCATGGTCGAGGTGCAGAAGTCCAACTCGATCTTCCTGCAGGGCATGGCCGGTTCGCGCATGCCGATCGCCATCGCCCACGGTGAAGGCCATGCCGAGTTCGCCAGCGAAGAGGCACTGCTGGCAGCCGACCTGTCCGGTTGCGTGGCCCTGCGCTACGTCGACAACCACGGCAAGGTCACCGAAGCCTACCCGGCCAACCCGAACGGCTCGCCGCGTGGTATCACCGGCCTGACCAGCCGCGACGGCCGCGTGACCATCATGATGCCGCACCCGGAGCGTGTGTTCCGCGCCGTGCAGAACTCCTGGCGCCCGGATGAGTGGCAGGAAGACGCCGCGCTGATGCGCATGTTCCGCAATGCGCGGGTGTGGGTGAACTAAGGGTGTACAAGCTCGCCTTCTTCGTCCCGGCCAGCCATGTCGACGTGGTCAAGGCCGCCGTGTTCGCCGCCGGTGGCGGGCGTATCGGCGACTACGACCACTGCGCCTGGCAGACCTTGGGCCAGGGCCAGTTCCGCCCGTTGGACGGCAGCCAGCCGTACCTCGGGCAAGCTGGCCAGGTCGAGGTGGTCGAGGAGTGGAAGGTGGAGCTGGTGGTGGCCGATGAGCTGATTCGTCAGGTCGTCACTGCGTTGAAGCAGAGCCACCCCTATGAGACCCCGGCGTATGAGGTCTGGCCGTTGGCTGACTTCTGAGCGCCTTGAAGCCTCGCGGTTACAAAACGCCAAGCCCCGGTATTCTCCTGCCGGGGCTTGGCGTTTTTACAGGGGCTTAGATGAACAGCCCACGCAAGCGGTCCCAGACGCTTGTGTCGACGTACGGGCGCTCATGCCCGGGCGACTTGTCGAAGATGGAGGCCTTGCCGGCCTGTTCAATGGCTTCGCTGTGCTCGCTTGCCCATACACTGACCAGCTCGTCCTGCCAGTCGCTGTCGTTGGGGTGGGTGAAGTAGCTGCGCGCGACCACCCGCGGATCGAGGAGCCGCCCGCCCTGCCAGTGCTTGTACATGGCAAGGCCGACGTTGCGTACAGCAACGCGTGCCATCAGCACGGCCAGAGTATGCAAGGGATGGACGTCATGGTCCTTGGCCAGCTGGGAGTGGGTCGGGTTGGTGGAACCGGATGTATTGGGGTTGTCCTTACGGAGGGTCTGTATGTCATCGACGGTATTGCCGACCAGGTTGATCAGGGCCTGGTAACCCATCTTTATCAGGTCCTGCGTATTGCGAATGGGGGAGTCGATGATCCAGGAGGCCAGCCTCAGCCCATTGAATCCGGGTATGTCCGCCAGGATGTCGCGCACTTCGAGAGAGGTCTGCAGATACGCCTGCCATTTCGGGTCGGGGTGGTCACGCAGCAGGATCAGCAGGGCGAGCTCCGAATCAGCACGCTGGCCAGGTGTGATGTTCTCGAAGCTGCCGGACGTCTTGAACAGCACCCGCGCCATCGGCTCGGCCAAGCTGGCGATCACATCGGTGCCGGAGAACATGCCGGTGACGACTGGCCAACCGTGCGTGCAGTCGGTTTTCCCTGTCCATGGCAGCACATGGTCGTGCCCCATTTTGCGCAGGCTCAGTTCGGCGTAGTTGGAGTGGGCAAAGTAATCCTCCAGCACGTGCAGGGCCGCACCGAACTCACGCAGCCCTTGGGGAGTCGGACCCGATGACATGGCATCACGCAGGCGCTCGCACATGTAGTCGACCGAGGTGAAGATGTGGCGCTTCATGGATTTCTTCGGGTCCACCTGCAGCAGGGGATCATCCTGGGCGATGGGCGCCTCGAAATCCTCGTCGATGGTGCGTGGGTCGAAGTTCGATGGGGTGGGGGTGTAGGGGTTGTCGATATGTTCGCTCGGTCGATAGACCCCAAGCATCTGCGGCGTGACCACATAGTGACTGCGTTCTTCCGGGGTGCTTTGCAGGCTGGGGAAAGACCTCAGCGCCAGCAGGTCGACGAGCTGTGTCAACACCTCTCTGGAAAGCTTGGCGGGGAAGTCTTTCGGCGCATTTGTGGCGCGGACCAGTTTGGGGTCGAGCAGCTGTGAAAAGTCGCGCAACCAGTTGCCGAAATAGATCGCCCGGCGTTGCTTCTCGTTGAAGCCTGCGTATTTGAGATCCTCCTCGATCGACCCGTGCCCCCAGGACTGATCCGGACGATCTTTGTTGCCGCCCCCTGCAGAAAAACCCTCATGGCTTCCGTCCTGGGTATCGGCGTGCTGCGCATGCTCGTCCTGGCTCAGGCGGATGAAGCGTTGCAGCGCTTGGTGGCCCACCTGCAAGTGGGTGTCTCGATCGCGGGTGCAGAGGCGGGCGACCGTCAGCTTGCCAGGGTTGATGGGCTCAATGTTCGAGAACAGGTTGGCAAAACGGGCACCCTCTTCGAACGTGGCATCCTCGGCGACGCTGGCACGGCCGTTGGCCAGGCGGGGCGCGTAATCCTGGCGCAGGACGTTGTCCAGGTGGTGACCGAACTCATGCAGCAGGATGGTCGCCAGCTCGCAGGCGGCCTCCGGCTGTTGCCGCGCGGTCTCGATCACCTCGGGGTGCAGGTGGATGATGCGGGTGGCGTTGTCGTAGCTGGCTTTGCCTAGTGCTTGTGTACCGATCTGGTGGACAGGATTGACCAGCGTGCCGTCGCGCATTGCGTTGTGCAGTTGTTGGTAGCAGGTAGCTGGCAGGTCGTCTCCGAACACTGGGATCAGCATCGAGCGGAGGGCTCTGGGCGAAAGCGGCGCGGCAAACTCAGTCAGTCGATCCAGTGCAAAAGTGGTAGTCAGGATCGCAGGAAGAGAGGGCATGGCGGGGACTCGGCAATAGTTGGAGCTCCCAGCATGCGAGCGCGACCGTTCTGCGGGGAGCGGGCAACTCATCCCACAGCACGGCTGGCGGCGGGACCTCGCTCAGCCCCGGTGACAAGCCTGCACCTGCGGTCGGTGGTTCCTGCTGCTTGAAGCGGGGGGCAAAACCTTAGCGTCGGTAGCGTTCGCTTCGAACGCCACCGACCGAGGTAATGCCCATGCGACATCCATCCTGGCCCAGGCGCTGCCTACATGCCTGCCTGCCACTGACACTGGCTCTCCAATCGGCGGGCTTGCACGCCGAGCCCAGCCCTGCGCCGCCCGACCATTGTCAGGTCGGTTGCCCCGTGGGGGGCGGCGAACAGACCCTGTACCGAAATGGTTATGCCCTGAACAACAACCCACAGACCAAGTTCGCCAATTGGGTTGCCTATCGCATCACCGCGCAAACCCAGGCGTCTGCCGCCAAGCGCCAGTGGAAAGCCGACCCCGACATTGACGAAGCAAACACACTGGAGCCGGCTGACTACAAGCATGCCAGCGAGACGCTGGGTGTCGATCGCGGTCACCAGGCCAACCTGGCGTCCATGGCGGGCGTGCCGAATGCCCATGAGCTGAATTACCTGTCGAACATCACTCCTCAAATGGGCAACCTCAACAAGGGGACCTGGGAAAAACTGGAAACCCGGGAGCGCACTCTGGCGCGAGCCGAGGGTGTCACAGCGGTCTACGTGCTGACTGGCCCCTTGTACGAGGCAGACATGGACCCACTGCCAGAGGCGGACGAGCCACACCGAGTACCTAGCGGCTACTGGAAAGTTCTGTTCATCGGCGATACACCGCAGCAGGCTTCCCACGCAGGGTTCGTCATGAGCCAGGCGACGCCGCTCAAGGCAGACTTCTGCGACTACCAGGTTACGGTCGAGGAAATCGAAAAGCGCGCCGGTCTGGAGCTCTGGAGCGACCTGCCGGCAGATCAGGCAGCTCGCTTGAAAGCTGCCAAGGGAGGTCTGGCGAAACGTCTTGGCTGTTGATGTCCCGTGGTGACCATCAGCGCAGCAAAGCTGGGGCCGCTTGGCGGCCACAGCCAACCTTACATGTGGTATCCAGGCCCTACGTCGCCCATGTTCGCCACGGTCCAGTAACTGACTCCTGTAAGCTCTTCTGCTTCCTTGATGAACTGTTCGGCATCCTGCCAGGCGCGTTCGATGTCCTGCAGTGCCCCCGCCAGATCTGACATGTGCAGCGTCCTGAGGCTTTCATAGGATTTCCCCTGTTCGACGCTGGCCGGATTCGCCTGGGCCCAGTTCCTGACGATCGCCTCGTGCCACTCGGTATCGTTGGGGTGGACCATGAAGCTTTCGGCAATATCCGCCGGCGTGCGCGCGGTTGCTCCATTGCCTTTCCAGCATTCGAACATGGCCCGGCCCACTGCTTCCACCGCCGCACTGGCCAGCGCCACGGCCAAGGTATGAAAAGGATGCGTGTCATGGTCCTTGGCCAGTTGTGAGTGGCTGGGCATGACCTTCGGGTCGACGTTGGGGTCGCCGTCGAGGTGGACCTGCAGGGTCGCGACCTCGTCACCGGCCCATTTCAACAGAGGCTTCTTGAGCAAGGCCAGCGCGTGTTCGATGGTATTGCGCGGAAGCTCGACAATCTGTTGGACCTGGTTGACCAGTTGGTATAGCCAGTTGTCGCGGACCTGATCGCGAGCTTTCAAGTACAGCAGGTAGGCCTCTCGATACACGGTCTGTCCGCCGTCATCCAGCAGGATCAGCATGACTTCGTCGAAGTCGCTGCGTTCGCCGGGCTTGAGCTGACCATTTTTCAATACATCGTCGGGGTACAATTTTTCGGCGATTGGATCAATCACGCTGGCGACGATATCGAGTGAACCGAACAGACCAGTGACTACTGGCCATTCGTGCCTGGAGGCTTCTTTGCTTTCGACCCAGGTAGTCCAGGTCAATACTTCGTGCCCCAGTTGCCTCAGACTGAGCTCGACAAAGTTGGAGTGGGCGAAATAGTCCTCCAGCACATGCAGGGCCTCGCCAAAATAACGCAAGCCCTTGGCGCTCATGCCCTCCTTCTGCGCCTCATTGAGCTTCATGTGCATGTAGGCGATGGGCCTGCGGATGTAACGCTTCATCGAACGCTTGGGCATCAGTGAATTGCGTTTGTCGCCGGGCAGTACCAACGGAGGGAAATCCCGGTCGATGGCGCGTGGATCGATCGCATTCGGGTCAAGTACGGTGGGGTTGTCGATGTGCTCGTAGGGCCGGTAGACACCGAGGATCTGCGGTGTCACCCGGTACTCCTCGCGGCCTTGCCGCGTTTTCTGCAAGTCTTTGAATTCCTTGAGTGCGAGCAAGTCGACAAGCGCGGTCAGCTTGCTGCGCGCAATGCGCGGTGCCTTGCCCTGTGTCAGGCTGGCGAGCAGGTCGCTCTGTGCGTTCGTACCTTCGCCGGTGGGCAGCACGATCTTGGGATCGATCAGTTGCGAGTAGTCGCGCAGCCAGTTGCCAAAATAGATGGCCTTGCATTGCTCGTCACTGAAGCCAATGTCCTTGAGGACCGCCTCGATGGATTCATGACCAAAGGATGCATGTCCTTCGCCGTGCCCGGTGCCGGCAGCAAAGCGCTTGCGGCGTCGTTTACCCTGATCCTCATTGGCGATCTCGGGGGCGCTGGCTGGCTCCATGGTGACCTGCTTGAGCTTGAGCGGCTGGCGATTGGCAGAGGTGCCATAAGTGGCGAAAGTGCAGTCGGCGCCGACGGGGCTATCGTAGAACAACAGGGTCGCAGCGAAATGCGCTGCCAGGTTGGCCGGGCGCGGCGGGAAGTCTGTCGGTGCGTCGTCCGGCGAGGCTTGGTTGAAGTCGTTGCGCAACACGGTATCGATGTACAGGCCCAAGGCTTCGATCAAGGCCATCAGCAGCGCCGCGCTTGTTTCAGGTCGCTGCAGCGCCTGTTCGATGGCTGCCCGGCTGACGTCGATAGCGCGAGCTTCGGTGTCGTAGGTCGCCAATGGGCTCATGTCCTTGACCCGATGTGCCGGGTTGGGGATCTGCTGGGTGGTCAACGCATCCTTGAGCCTGGCCAGGTTGGCAACGGGAATACCGACACCGAACACAGGCCTGAGCAGAAAAGTGAAAAGCTGTGGTTCCAGCCGGCTGGCGATAGTTGTCAGATGTTCCAGGGCGAAGCGGCTGTGCAGGGTCGGCAGGGAAGGGTCGTCAGTTGCTGCGCTTTCATCGTTGTCGTCATAGGCCATCTCGGTGTCCTCTCTGAAGGGGGCACCATGGTGAGGTGGGTGTGCAGTCTCAATCAGCCGGAACATGTACCCGGTGCTGGCACAGCTTGCGAAGCTGCGCCAGCACGGGGTAGCCGATCAGGCGGTACCGATTTCGCCACCATCGTCACGCTGGATCACCACCGTCGAAGCCCGCGGCCGCACCTTGGTCTCCGCCGGGGTGACGTCGGTTGCCTTGCCGGTAGACGGCCAGTTGTCCGGATGCTGGATGTTGACGAACAGGGTCTTGTTATCCGGAGTGAAGGCAATCCCCGTCACCTCGCAGCCGTTCGGCCCGACGAAGAAACGCCGCAAATCTACCTGGTTCCTGGCATTGACCGGCACCTGCTTGCCCGTGGCATCCACCAGGTCGGTGGGGATCACCGCCAGCAGCTGGTCGTTGGTGTAGTCGGTCAGCGTGGTTTCGCTATTGTCGGTCTCGAACCACAGTACGCCACGGCTATCGAAACGCATGCCGTCGGGACTGGCGAACTGGTTGAGTTCGGTCAGGCCCGAGCGGTTGATATCGGCACTGCCGGCAGCATTGGCGCCGAACACGAAGATGTCCCAGGTGAAGCTCGAATGGTCGTCGCTGTCGTGCCAGCGGATGATGTGGCCGTGGCGGTTGGGGCCACGCGGATTGGCCGCGTCGACCTGTTCCGGCGAGCGCACGCTGTTGTTGGTCAGGGTCAGGTAGACATCGCCATTGAGCGGGTTGACTGCCGTCCACTCCGGGCGGTCCATCGGCGTCGCGCCCACGGCATCGCCCGCACCGCGCGTGTTGAGGATGATGCCCGGCAGGTCGCCATACAGTGCCCCGAGGGTGCTGCCATCCTGGGTCGCCGTGGCAACGTCCAGCAACAGCCAGACGCCGGTGCCATCGGCATTGAAGCGGGCCACGTAGAGCTTGCCCTGGTCCATGTACTTGGCACCGGTAGCCAGGCGATCGGTGGGGGTGGCGTCGGCGGCCTCCCACAGGGCGGTGGAGACGAACTTGTACAGGTACTCGTTGTTGGAATCGTCGCCCATGTACCAGACCACGGGCTTGCCCACTACCGGCAGGGCAGGGCAGCAGCCTTCGTGACGGAAGCGGCCGAGGGCGGTGCGCTTGGTGGCCAGGGTATTGCTGTTGTAAGGGTCGATTTCGACGATGTAGCCAAAGGTGCTGGCTTCGTTGCGGTAATCGTCCGTGGCGCTGGTGCCCTTGAGGGTCACGTCGAAGCGGGCGAATTCGTCGTCTACCTCGGTGCTATCGCCGGCAGCGCTCTCCCACTGGTACAGGCCGCTGGAGGTGCCGACACCGATACGGCGCTGGTCTGCCGGGAGGGTGCCCTTGTTGACGAAGATGCCCGGCCAGTTCTCTTCGCAGGTCAGGTAGGTACCCCATGGGGTGTAGCCGTTGCCGCAGTTGTTGTTGGTGCCACGACAGTGGGTGCCAGCCGTCGAGTACTTGGTCTTGACGTGCTCGCTGCCACGCAGCGGGCCGCTGATCTGCATGCGTGAGGCGGTGGTGAAGCGGCGGTTGAGCGGGTCGTTGTCGACCACCTGCCAGCGACCGCCGCGCTTCTGCAGGCGTACCACGCCGGCACCGTGGGCGTTGATTTCCTTGCGTACTTCCTCGGCCGGGCGCTTGCCATCGACGTCGGTGGTCGGGCCGTTGGGGTGCAGGGCGGCGGTATCGATGTATTCGAAATTGATCGCCAGCAGCCCGTCCTCGGCGCTGCCATCGATCGGGAAGAAATGCATGCCGTCATGGTGCATGCCCATGGCATTGGCCTGGTCGCTGGATGTGTTGCTACCGTCCGCTTTCCAGGGGTTGCCTTGGCTGTTGAGCGGCGTGCCCCACGGCGCCAGCACATAGGCGCTGTAGCCGGCGGCGACCACGCAGCCGTCGGTGCGCGAGCCTGGGATGGACTGGAAGCCCAGCGCCAGTTTCGACCCAGGGTCTGTCACCGGTGGCTTGGCTAGCGCAGTGTCGCTGTCGGCGCCACCTGCACTGTCGAAGCAGCCCGTCAGGCCCGCACCGACAATCATGGCGACGGCCGCGCCGAGGCTGCCACGCATCACACTGCGCCGGCTCAGGTAAACGTCCATGATGCTGGCCATCGGCAGGTTGCCGCTGTGGTTGCGGTCCCGGTTGTCGCCGGTTTCTCGACTCATCAAGGCGTCCTTATGTTGGCTGAGTTAGAGGAAACCGCGACTTTAGAGCGCAAGTATGATGATTTCTTTACAAGGATATGAATGGGCCTTTCACGCGCCAGCGTGACTACACGGAGACCGAGGCTCATGCGGCGACGTCCGGTCAGCTCGCTGCCGCGGTTGTCGACGGGGCTGTCGAGGTGCCAGCGTGGGGCTAGGTACAGGAGCTGCCTTCGGGGGCGGTGGAGGCGTGGACGTCGTCTGCGCTGGCCGAGGGGCGCGTTGCCAGCGCTGCAACCGCGTTGCTGCTCCAGTTGCCGCAGGGTCTGCTGCTGGTCGCGCAGCGGCTGGCTGGCAGGGTCGTCGGCCAACGCCGTTGGTGCGGTCAGGCTACCGGCGATGCAGAAGGCGGCAATGTGGCGCGAGAGGAACGGCATGGAAGCACCCCGCAAAGGCTGTACGGCTTACGTACTTGTTTGCGTGGATGCTAAGAATTTGCTCATCCAGTTGGATGCCGTCTCCTGCCTACGCGGGCGTAGGACGGGAGTGGAACTGTGGTGCGAAAGCTCCTACAGCTTTAATTGCAACGGCGGATTGTCAGGGCCTGATCTCGATCAACGTTCCATCTCGCACCAGCTCCCACACTTCCTGCATGTCGCGGTTGCGCATGGCGATGCAGCCATCGGTCCAGTCGAGGGTGTGGAAGTACCACTCGGGGTAATCGTCGTTAACCGGCGTGCCGTGGATCATGATCATGCTGCCGGCGCTCACGCCTTCGCGGGTGGCGCGGGCGGCGTCGGTGATGTTCGGGTAGGTGATGTGCATGGACAGGTTGAAGCGGTCGCTTTCCTTGCGCCAGTCCAGCCAGTACAGGCCTTCCGGGGTCTTCTTGTCGCCCTCGCGCTCCTTGGCGCCCTTGGGCTGCTTGCCCAGGGAAATGCGGTAGGTCTTGAGCGGTTCGCCTCGGCTGATCAATTGCAGGCGGCGCTGGGACTTGATCACCAGCACTTTGTCGATCAGCGGCTGCATGGCCGCTTGCGATTGCGATTGCTGCGGCACCGGTGGTACCGGCTTGCGAATGATAGTCTCGGTGAAGGCCGCCTGGGACACCGAGGTAACGCAAAGGCAGAAAAAGGCAAGCAACCAGCGCATGAAACGGTATCCCTGAAGGCTTTATATAGTGGGCGAGACGGTCATCGGTGGCAGGTACTCATGGCCTACGGGGTAGTGCTGCCCGATGCGGTCGCGATAATAGCATTCTAGTGTGCGTGTGACGGTCCGGAAAGCCAGGCGGTCCCAAGGGATCTCGTGCTCCTCGAACAACCGCACCTCCAGGCTTTCGACACCAACAGCGAAGTCAAGGTCCACCAGTTCGGCGCGGAAGAACACGTGCACCTGGTTGATGTGCGGCAGGTCGAACAGCTGGTAGAGGGCCATCGAGCCTACCCGGGCGCAGGCTTCCTCGACGGTTTCGCGACGGGCGGCCTGGTCCAGGGTTTCGCCGTTTTCCATGAAGCCGCCGGGCAGGGTCCAGAAGCCGCGACGAGGCTCTATCGCGCGGCGGCACAGCAGCACCTGGCTGCCCCAGGTCGGCAGCACCCCGGCGACGATATTGGGGTTCTGGTAGTGGATGGTCTGGCAATGGTCGCAGACGTACCGCAGGCGGCTGTCGCCTTCCGGGATCCGCTGTATGACTGGCTGGCCGCACGCGTTGCAGAATTTCATGCTGTCTCCCTTTCGTTGCGGTTATCTTGGCGCGCCAGGCAGTGCTGCCGCAAGCGTGCGGGGGTTGGGTGCTGCATGGCTTTTGGTGCATCATGCGAGGCAGGCCTTGGAAACGAGAGTGCGCAATGCTGGACGAGCTACTTCGCCGAATGAGCAACCACCAACCGGCTTCGCTGGAAACCGACCGACGGTTCCCCGAAGCGGCAGTCCTTTTGCCCATTACCCGCAGCGAAGCGCCTGAACTTGTCTTGACCTTGCGTGCCAAGGGCCTCTCGACCCACGGCGGCGAAGTCGCCTTCCCGGGCGGTCGCCGCGACCCGGAAGACCCGGACCTGGTGTTCACCGCCTTGCGCGAAGCCGAAGAAGAAATCGGCCTGCCGCCTGGCCTGGTAGAGGTGATCGGCCCCCTGAGCCCGTTGATTTCCCTGCATGGCCTGAAGGTTACGCCATTCGTCGGGCTGATCCCCGATTTCGTCGAATATCACGCCAATGATGCGGAGATCGCGGCAGTATTCAGCGTGCCGCTGGAATTCTTCCGCCAGGACCCGCGTGACCACACCCACCGTATCGATTACCAGGGCCGCAGCTGGTATGTGCCCAGCTATCGTTATGGCGAATACAAGATCTGGGGGTTGTCGGCGATCATGATCGTCGAACTGGTCAACCTGCTGTACGACGCCGGTATCAGTCTGCACCAGCCCCCCGAGCGCTATATAGAGATCTGAGCGGGGCACACCCCGCCGCCGTTGCCATCCTGAGGAGCGAACATGAAATACCGCCTGGGCGACCTGCGGGTCGAAAGCCATCCCACCAGCTGGGCCGCACCGAATGCCACGCTGATCGGCCGCGTGCGCCTGCAGGCCCGCGCCAGCGTGTGGTTTGGCGCGGTACTGCGGGGCGACAACGAGCTGATCGATATCGGCGAGGACAGCAATGTCCAGGACGGTACGGTGATGCACACCGACATGGGGTCGCCGCTGACCCTCGGCAAAGGCGTGACCATTGGCCACAACGCCATGCTGCATGGCTGCAGCATTGGCGACTACAGCCTGATCGGCATCAATGCGGTGATCCTCAATGGTGCGCGCATTGGCAAGCACTGCATCATCGGCGCCAATGCGCTGATCCCCGAAGGCAAGGAAATTCCCGATGGCTCGCTGGTGATGGGTTCGCCGGGCAAGGTGGTGCGCGAACTGACCGAGCAGCAAAAACGCATGCTCGAGGCCAGTGCCGCCCACTATGTGCACAATGCCGAGCGCTACGCGCGGGAGCTGGTGGTCGACGATGAGTGAGGCGGTTGCCGTTGAGCGGCCGCTCGCTTCGCCTTGCGTGAGCATCTGTGCATTGGATGAGCAGGATATCTGCACCGGGTGCCAGCGCACCGTGGCCGAGATTGGCCGGTGGGGGCGGATGGACAACAGCGAGCGCCGGGCGGTGCTGAAGTTGTGTCATGAGCGAGCGGTGGCTGCAGGGTTGATCATCGGGCAGTGAGTGCTGCTTGGGCCTCATCGCCGGCAAGCCGGCTTGCCGGCGATGAGGCCGGTAGCCACGGCACAAGACAGTGGATCCCCGGCTGCCATTGACTCGAAAATCAAGTAATCTGTACCGCTTGCCCGACGGTCACTGCCCATGTTCTTTCTCATCGCCTACATCGCCAGCGTAGTGCTGATCAACTACGCCTTCTCCAGCGCTCCGCACCTGGACGTGATCTGGTCCGCCTGGGGCGGGCTGGTGTTCATCCTGCGCGACATGGTGCAGACCCGCTTCGGCCATGGCGCGCTGATCGCCATGCTGATGGCCCTGGTGCTGTCGTATGTCACCTCGGAACCTGCCATCGCCCTGGCCAGCGCCACGGCATTCTTCGTCTCCGAACTGATCGACTGGCTGGTGTTCAGCATCACCCGCCGGCCTTTGCGCGACCGTTTGTGGCTGAGCTCGGCGCTGAGCATTCCGGTCGATACGTTCATCTTCTTCGGCATGATCGGCGCTCTGACGCCCGCCGTCATCGGCACCGCCATGGCTTCGAAATTCGCCGGCGTGACTGCGGTGTGGCTGGCCATGGCATTTCGTGCGCGGCGGGCCGCCGTCACTGGCTGATGGTGTAGAATACCGGTCCTTTTTCAGCGGGCTGCGCCAAGCCTGGTGCGACCCCGGACGCCTTCGAGGACCTGAAATGACCCGTATCGGAACCCCATTGTCGCCCACCGCGACCCGAGTACTGCTCTGCGGCTGTGGCGAGCTGGGCAAGGAAGTGGTGATCGAGCTGCAGCGCCTGGGCGTCGAGGTGATCGCCGTGGACCGCTACGCCAATGCCCCGGCGATGCAGGTCGCGCACCGCAGCCACGTGGTCAACATGCTCGATGGCGTGGCCCTGCGTGCGGTGATCGAAGCTGAAAAACCGCATTACATCGTCCCTGAAATCGAAGCCATCGCCACCGCCACCCTGGTGGAGCTTGAGAACGAAGGCTTCAACGTGGTGCCGACCGCCCGTGCCACCCAGCTGACCATGAATCGCGAAGGCATCCGCCGCCTGGCTGCCGAAGAGCTCGACCTGCCAACCTCGCCCTACCACTTTGCCGACACCTTCGAGGACTACGCCAAGGCCGTGGCCGACGTCGGCTACCCATGCGTGGTCAAGCCGGTGATGAGTTCGTCGGGCAAGGGCCAGAGCCTGCTGCGCAGCGATGCCGACTTGCAGAAGTCGTGGGACTACGCCCAGGAAGGCGGCCGTGCCGGCAAGGGCCGGGTGATCATCGAAGGCTTCATCGATTTCGATTACGAAATCACCCTGCTGACCGTGCGCCACGTGGGCGGTACCACGTACCTGGAGCCGGTCGGCCACCGTCAGGAGAAAGGCGACTACCAGGAATCCTGGCAGCCCCAGGCCATGAGCGCGAAGGCCTTGGCCGAATCGCAGCGCGTGGCCAAGGCGGTCACCGATGCACTGGGTGGGCGTGGTCTGTTCGGTGTGGAGTTGTTCGTCAAGGGCGACCAGGTGTGGTTCAGCGAAGTCTCGCCACGCCCGCATGACACCGGCCTGGTCACCCTGATTTCCCAGGACCTGTCGCAGTTCGCCCTGCATGCCCGCGCCATCCTCGGCCTGCCGATTCCGGTGGTGCGCCAGTTCGGGCCTTCGGCTTCGGCGGTGATCTTGCCTGAGGGGCAGTCGCAGCAGACCAGCTTTGCCAACCTGGGCGCGGCGCTGAGTGAGCCGGACACCGCGATCCGCTTGTTCGGCAAGCCGGAAATCAATGGCCAGCGCCGCATGGGTGTATGCCTGGCGCGTGACGAGTCGGTGGAAGCTGCGCGGGCCAAGGCGACCCGGGCTTCGCAGGCGGTCAAGGTCGAGTTCTGATCTGAAATCGCAGGGGCCGCACAGCGGCCCCAGTTCACTCAAAGTTTGCTGTCGCGGGTCTCTTTCAGGCACAACACAGCAATCAAGCTGATCACCGCCGCCACCGACACATAACCCCCCACCCAGCTCAGCCCGCCCATGCTCACCAATTTCTGAGCAAAGAACGGCGCCGCCGAAGCCCCGACGATCCCGCCCAGGTTATAGGCCGCCGAAGCACCGGTATAACGCACATGCGTCGGGAACAGCTCCGGCAACAATGCGCCCATCGGCGCAAAGGTCACCCCCATCAGGAACAGTTCGATGGCCAGGAACAGCGCCACGCCAGTGGTCGAGCCCGAGGTCAGCAACGGCTCCATGGTAAAGCCCGAAGCCACCGCCAGCAGGCCACCGACGATCAGCACCGGTTTGCGCCCGTAACGGTCGCTGAGCCAGGCCGACAACGGCGTGGCCAGGGCCATGAAGACCACGGCGAAGCACAGCAGGCCGAGGAAGGTTTCGCGGCTGTAGCCCAGGGTGGTCACCCCGTAGCTCAGCGAAAACACCGTCGAGATGTAGAACAGCGCGTAGCACACCACCATCGCCGCCGCGCCCAGCAAGGTCGGCAGCCAGTACTTGGCGAACAGGTCGACCACCGGCATCTTCACCCGCTCATGGCGGGCTACCGCCTTGGCGAACACCGGGCTTTCTTCAAGCTTCAGGCGCACGTACAGGCCCACCAGTACCAGCGCGGCGCTGAGCAGGAACGGAATGCGCCAGCCCCAGTCACGGAACTGTTCATCGCTGAGCACCAGCGCCAAGGTCAGGAACAAGCCATTGGCCGCCAGGAACCCGATCGACGGGCCAAGCTGCGGGAACATGCCGAACCAGGCGCGCTTGCCTTCCGGCGCGTTCTCGGTGGCCAGCAACGCCGCACCACCCCATTCGCCACCCAGGCCCAGGCCCTGGCCGAAGCGCAGCACGCAGAGCAGGATCGGTGCCCAGACGCCGATGCTGTCATAGCCCGGCAGCACGCCGATCAGGGTGGTAGACACCCCCATCAGCAGCAACGAGGCGACCAGCGTCGACTTGCGCCCGATACGGTCGCCGAAGTGGCCGAACAGCGCCGAGCCCAGCGGGCGGGCGAGGAAGGCGATGCCGAAGGTGAGGAAGGCCGCGAGCATCTGCGCAGTGCCCGACCCGGACGGGAAGAACACCGGGCCGATCACCAGCGCGGCGGCGGTGGCGTAAACGTAGAAGTCGTAAAACTCGATGGCAGTGCCGATGAAGCTGGCGGTTGCCACCCGCGCAGGCGAGTTGACCGGCGCGGCAGGCGCTTGGGCGTAGGTGCTGCTGGTTGTCATTAAGTAGGTCCCTAACAGTCTCATTCCGCTCCATGGGCTTTGCCCGCAGCGGCCAGGCAGGCACGTCTTTGCGGACGCCGGAGCATATTGTTCTTGTGTTCGCCCGACTGACGATAGCCCAAGGGGGGTAGGGGCGGGAGCGGGTACTGTTCGGGGTGTTGAAGCAGGACCACGGGGCGTGTCAGTGGAGCGGACTGGCCGTGTGGCGCCGGGTGCGGGTAGCAGGCGGGACGGCGGGGCTGGGTAAGCGTGACCCGAGTATAGCTATCGGGTCACGGTCCACACCAGTACCTTGCTGGCGCAATTGTCCTCTGTTTCGAGGATTTCCAGGCGATAGCGGCCGATCTTCAGGCAAACGGCGCTTTCCGGGATGCTTTCCAGCGCTTCGGTGACCAGCCCGTTGAGGGTCTTCGGGCCGCCGTCGCAGGGCAGGTGCCAGCCCAGGGTGCGGTTGATTTCCCGCAGCGAGGCGGTGCCTTCGATGACGAAGGTGCCGTCGGGTTGGGGGTGGACGTGTGGGTTGTCGAGGCTTTGCTCGTCCTCGAACTCGCCGACGATCTCCTCGAGGATGTCCTCCAGGGTGACGATGCCTTGTACTTCGCCGTACTCGTCCACCACGACGCCCAGGCGCCGTTGCTGCTTGTGGAAGTTCAGCAGTTGCAGTTGCAGGGGCGTGCTTTCGGGAACGAAGTAGGGTTCGTAGCAGGCGCTGTGCAGTGCCTCCAGGGTCAGCTCGGCCTTGGGCAGCAAGTGGCTGATGAGCTTGGTGTTGAGGATCGCTTCGACCTGGTTGATGTCGTTGTGGTAGACCGGCAGGCGTGTGTGGCGGCTGACGATCAGCTGCTCGATGATGCGTTCGATCGGCTCGTCCAGGTTGATGCCGTCGACCTCGTTGCGCGGTACCAGGATGTCGTTGACGGTGATCTTGTCCAATGCCTGCAGACCGTCCAGCAAGCCGTGGCGAGGCGAGTCGAGCGCGTCGTCCTCGTCGAAATCGTCAGCTTCCTGCGGGTGCAGGGCAACCGCCGTGGGTTGTACGCGGAACGGGCGCAACAGCAGTTTGGCGCAACCATCGAGCAGGCAGGCCAGGGGCTGCAGCAGGGTGAGCGGTGGTTTGAGCAGGCTGACACCGAGGCTGACGAACGCCTGCGGGTTGCGCCGTGCCAGGCGCCGAGGCAGGTATTCGGCAAGGATCAGCAGGGTCAGGGTCGCCCCCAGGCCGGCCAGCCAGAAGCCATGCTCGCCGCTGTAGCGCTGGCCGATCAGGCACGCCAGGCCCAGGACCAGCAGCTTGCCCAGGCTGGCGCAGAGCACCAGGGCCTGGGCCGGCAGTGGCGGCTGCCCATCGTCGCCGTTGCGCAGCGAGCCGTTGAGTTGCAGGCGGGCGGCATCCACCGCGGTGAACAGCGCCGACCACAGCAGCGCCAGTGCCAGAGTGCCGAATAGCGGAGCGTACGGCAGGGTGTCCATGGGCGACCGTCAGATATGCAGGATGAATTCGCGAACCAGCTTGCTGCCGAAATAGGCCAGCATCAGCAGGCAGAAACCGGCCAGGGTCCAGCGGATGGCCTTGTGGCCTCGCCAGCCCAGGCGCGTGCGGCCCCACAGCAGTACGCTGAACACTATCCAGGCGACACAGGCCAGCAAGGTCTTGTGCACCAGGTGCTGGGCGAACAGGTTGTCGAGGAACAACCAGCCGGAGATCAGCGACAGCGACAGCAGGCACCAACCTGCCCACAGGAAGCCGAACAGCAGGCTTTCCATGGTCTGCAGGGGCGGGAAGTTGCGGATCAGACCGGACGGGTGCTTGTTCTTCAGCTGGTGATCCTGCAACAGCAGCAGCAGCGACTGGAACACGGCAATGGTGAACAGCCCGTAGGCCAGGATCGACAGCAAGATATGCGCGAGGATGCCTGGCTCTTCGTTGATCAGCGGCACGGTGCCGGGCGTGGCGAACTGGGCCAGCAGCGCGGTGATCGCACCGAGCGGGAACAGCAGCGCCAGCAGGTTCTCTACCGGGATGCGCAGGCAGGCCAGCAGGGTCAGGGCGATGACCGCCACGGCGATCAGGCTGGCGGCGCTGAAGAAATCGAGGCTCAGGCCCAGCGGGGTGATCAGCTGGAAGAACAGCGCACCGGCCTGGGCGAGCACGGCGATGGCACCGAGCAGGCCGAGCAGCCGCTTGTCGGCTTTGTCCGACTGGGCCAGGTGCAAACCTTGATACACGGTCGCAGCTATATAGAGGCCGGCGGCGATCAGGGTAGGGATGAGGCTGGGTGAGGAGACCATAAGTCCTGGTTGGCGAGCCTTAAAGAGACGGAGTTTGGCATAGATCGTCACTGGCAAGGAAGTCTGGCAGGGCCCTATCGCCGGCAAGCCGGCTCCCACATGGAAGGCGGTGAGGTCCTTGTGGGAGCAACTGTCTTGCTCACTTGCCAAAAGTTGACGCAATCCCTGTGGGAGCCGGCTTGCCGGCGATGGAGGCACCGAATATCCCCCAGGCCGCCAGCAAGGTGTGCGCCGCCGCCGCTCTTCGCTATAATCGCCGCCTTGCTGTGCCCAGCGCGTGTGCATTTTTCACCTGGGCGCCTGACAAACCTCGGCTTTTACTGGGCCTGAAAGGATCACCATGTTCGAAAACCTGACCGACCGCCTGTCACAGACGCTGCGCCATGTCACCGGCAAGGCCAAGCTGACTGAAGACAATATCAAGGACACGTTGCGCGAAGTGCGCATGGCCCTGCTCGAGGCCGACGTTGCCCTGCCGGTGGTCAAGGATTTCGTCAACAGCGTCAAGGAACGTGCAGTCGGCACCGAAGTGTCGCGCAGCCTGACCCCAGGCCAGGCCTTCGTGAAGATCGTCCAGGCCGAGCTGGAAAGCCTGATGGGCGCGGCCAACGAAGACCTCGCGCTGAATGCCGCGCCACCCGCCGTGGTGCTGATGGCGGGCCTGCAGGGCGCTGGTAAGACCACCACCGCCGGCAAGCTCGCGCGCTTCCTCAAGGAGCGCAAGAAAAAGAGCGTGATGGTGGTCTCGGCCGACGTCTATCGCCCGGCGGCGATCAAGCAGCTGGAAACCCTGGCCAACGACATCGGCGTGACCTTCTTCCCGTCCGACATCAGCCAGAAGCCGGTGGCCATCGCCGAGGCAGCCATCCGCGAGGCCAAGCTCAAGTTCATCGACGTGGTCATCGTCGACACCGCCGGTCGTCTGCACATCGACGCCGACATGATGGCCGAGATCAAGGCGCTGCATGCTGCGGTCAAGCCGATCGAGACCCTGTTCGTGGTCGACGCCATGACCGGCCAGGACGCCGCCAACACCGCCAAGGCCTTTGGCGAAGCCCTGCCGCTGACCGGCGTGGTGCTGACCAAGGTCGACGGTGACGCCCGTGGCGGTGCCGCGCTGTCGGTACGTGCCATTACCGGCAAGCCGATCAAGTTCATCGGTATGGGCGAGAAGACCGAGGCCCTCGAGCCCTTCCACCCGGACCGTGTCGCCTCGCGCATCCTCGGCATGGGCGACGTGCTCAGCCTGATCGAGCAGGCCGAGCAGACCATCGACAAGGCCAAGGCCGACAAGCTGGCCAAGAAGCTGAAGAAGGGCAAGGGCTTCGACCTCGAAGACTTCCGCGACCAGCTGCAGCAGATGAAGAACATGGGCGGCCTGGGCGGCCTGATGGACAAGCTGCCGAGCATCGGCGGGGTCAATCTGTCGCAGATGGGCAACGCCCAGGGCGCGGCCGAGAAGCAGTTCAAGCAGATGGAAGCGATCATCAACTCCATGACGCCGGCCGAGCGTCGCGACCCTGACCTGATCAGTGGTTCGCGCAAGCGCCGTATCGCCCTCGGTTCCGGTACCCAGGTGCAGGACATCGGCCGCTTGATCAAGCAGCACAAGCAAATGCAGAAGATGATGAAGAAATTCTCCGCCAAGGGCGGCATGGCCAAGATGATGCGTGGCCTGGGCGGAATGCTGCCAGGCGGCGGCATGCCGAAGCTGTAACCCCTATTCCGGGAGCCCGCCTTTAGCTGGGCAGGCTTCCAGAACCCCCGCCGTGGCGGGGCAACTGCCGTGGATTTCACGGCTAAACCGGCAAATCTGGACGGTGGGGCAATGCCTTGCCGAAAAAGTCATTTGCAAATGTCCGTGTATTCCCCGAGAATATGCGGCCTTTTGGGCACCCGTGTGCCTATTTGGCATTCAGATTTGCAGTACAAACTGCAACACCGACTATAGGAACGATGTTCACATGGTAACCATTCGTCTGGCCCGTGGCGGCTCGAAAAAGCGCCCATTCTACCACCTGACCGTGACCAACTCGCGTAACGCCCGTGACGGCCGTTTCGTTGAGCGCGTTGGCTTCTTCAACCCGATCGCATCGGGCGCCGAAGTCAAGCTGTCGGTCAACCAAGAGCGCGTCACCTACTGGCTGAGCCAGGGCGCACAGCCGTCTGAGCGCGTTGCTCAGCTGCTGAAGGACGCTGCCAAGGCCGCTGCCTGAACAGTATGAACGCGACGCCAGAAAAGGCTGACGACCTCATCGTCGTTGGCAAGATTTTTTCGGTTCACGGCGTTCGCGGCGAGGTGAAGGTGTATTCCTTTACCGATCCGATTGAAAACCTGTTGGATTATCCGCGCTGGATGCTTCGGCACGAAGGCACGGTAAAGCAGGTCGAGCTGGTCAGCGGTCGTGGCTCCCAAAAGGGCCTGGTCGTGAAACTGAAAGGCCTCGATGATCGCGATGAAGCCCGTCTTCTGAGTGGTTACGAAATCTGCATTGCGCGGAGCCTTTTGCCCAACCTGGCCGCAGACGAGTACTACTGGTACCAGCTGCAGGGCCTGAAGGTCATCAACCAGGACGAACACCTGTTCGGCAAGGTCGATCACCTGTTGGAGACCGGTGCGAACGATGTAATGGTGGTCAAGCCCTGCGCAGGCAGCCTGGATGATCGCGAGCGTCTGTTGCCCTATACGGCGCAATGCGTGCTCAACGTCGACCTGGAAGCAGGCGTGATGCGGGTTGAATGGGACGCGGACTTCTAGACGATGGGTAACCTTCGCGTAGACGTCATCACGTTGTTCCCCGAGATGTTCTCGGCCATCACGGAGTACGGCATTACCAGCCGCGCGGTGAAACAGGGGTTGCTTCAGGTGACTTGCTGGAACCCGCGGGACTACACCACAGATCGTCACCACACGGTGGATGATCGGCCGTTTGGCGGTGGTCCGGGCATGGTGATGAAAATCAAGCCTCTGGAAGACGCCCTGGTTAGCGCCAGGCAAGCGACCGGAGCATCGGCAAAGGTGATCTACCTTTCGCCGCAAGGCCGCAAGCTTACCCAGCAGGCGGTCAAAGGCCTGGCAGAGCAGGAATCGTTGATCCTGATCGCCGGTCGTTATGAAGGCATCGACGAGCGCTTTATCGAGGCTCATGTCGATGAGGAGTGGTCGATTGGCGACTATGTGCTTTCCGGTGGCGAGCTGCCGGCCATGGTACTGATCGATGCGGTTACGCGGCTGCTGCCCGGAGCTTTAGGGCATGTGGACTCGGCGGAAGAAGATTCCTTCACCGACGGTCTGCTCGATTGCCCGCACTACACCCGACCCGAGGTGTATGCGGATCAGCGTGTTCCCGACGTGTTGCTAAGTGGCAACCATGCACATATCCGGCGTTGGAGGATGAAGCAGTCCCTTGGTAGGACCTTCGAACGACGCGCCGATCTTCTGGAAAGTCGCTCGCTTTCTGGAGAAGAGAAGAAGCTGCTCGAGGAATATCTCCGCGAGCGGGACGATAGTTAAACGTATCGATGGTGGATCAAGTATCCATCTTAGGAGCACAGCATGACCAACAAGATCATCCAGCAGCTCGAAGCCGAGCAGATGAGCAAGGAAATCCCAACCTTCGCACCAGGCGACACCATTGTCGTTCAGGTTAAAGTGAAGGAAGGTGAGCGTTCCCGTCTGCAGGCGTTCGAAGGCGTCGTTATCGCCAAGCGTAACCGCGGTCTGAACAGCGCCTTCACCGTGCGCAAGATCTCCAGCGGCGTTGGCGTAGAGCGTACCTTCCAGACCTACAGCCCGCAGATCGACAGCCTGGCCGTGAAACGTCGTGGTGACGTGCGTAAAGCCAAGCTGTACTACCTGCGCGACCTGTCCGGCAAAGCCGCTCGCATCAAGGAAAAACTGTCCTGAGTACAGTTTGCCCGGTGGCCCAGGCCGCCTAGCGAGAAAAAAGCAGCCTTCGGGCTGCTTTTTTGCTTTTTGAAACCCCGCAATGTGACAGACATGACTGCCCGAGATCAGGAAATCCAGCGCCGCACCGAGCTTTCGGTGACCCGCGTGACCAAAGCCGTATTCCCCAACACCACCAACCACCACAACACCCTCTTCGGCGGCACTGCGCTGGCCTGGATGGACGAAGTGTCGTTCATCGCCGCCACGCGCTTCTGCCGTCTGCCGCTGGTGACCGTGTCCACCGACCGCATCGACTTCAAGCACCCGATCCCGGCGGGCTCGATCGTCGAGCTGGTCGGCACGGTGATCAAGGTCGGCAATACCAGCCTGCAGGTGCAGGTCGACGTGTTCGTCGAGAACATGTACCTCGATGGCCGCGAGCGTGCGATCCATGGCGTGTTCAGCTTCGTTGCCATCGACGAGGACAAGCGCCCGGTGCCCGTGCTGCCTCAGGCCTGATTCAACTCCGCTACTGCCGGTTCCACCAGCGCCACCAATGTCCAGCCTGCTTGGGGTTGCAGTGGTTCGTCAGCGCTGGCGACATGCACCCAACCGTGTTCGTCACGTGCAAACAGCAGGTGTGCCCGTTCGCCATGCAGGGCCCGGTAGTCCTCCCAGTCGAAGCCTTCGGTGAGCGTGGTGCTGTAGAGCTCCGCGCCTTCATGCAGGCGGTTGGCCAGTTGCAGATAGGTCATCGGGCTTGCGCCGAGCAGATGCCCGCGGTGCTCTTCGGCGGCCCGGTGCTTGTCGCTGCGCTGCTTCTCCAGGCCGCTGGCCAGCACGAACAGGCGGCCGTGGCCAAAGTCATGGCGAAAGCGGGCGCAGGCCAGGGCATTGATCTCGCCCGCAGGCGACAACCCCAGCAGATGGCCCAGGCCGACCAGGTCAAGGTGCGCATCAGCATGCTGCGAGGCCGGGTTGCCAAAATAGGTGGGCAGCCCATCCATGCGCGCTGCACGAATGTTTTCCCAGCTCGAATCGGTCAGTAGCACGCGACAGCCCAGTTGCTGCAACGCCTTGGCGATGGCCCGGGCCGGCTCGTTGGCGCCGACGATGAGAAAGCCGCTGGGCGCCGGTTCTGCGACCTTGAGCAGGCGTGCCAGGGGGCGTGCCGTGGCGCTCTGTATGACCACGGTGCCGATGATCACGGCGAAGGTCAGCGGCACCAGCAGCAGGGCGCCCTGGTGGCCGGCCTCATGCAGGCGGATGGCGAAGATCGCCGACACCGCCGCGGCGACGATGCCGCGTGGCGCGACCCAGGCGAGCAGGGCGCGCTCGCGCCAGTTCAGCGATGAGCCCAGGGTCGACAGCGCCACATTGAGCGGTCGCGCCAGCAACTGGATCACCAACAACAGCGCCAGCACAGCGGGTCCCAGGCCGATCATGGCGTGCAGGTCGAGGCGCGCGGCGAGCAGGATGAACAGGCCGGAGATCAGCAATACGCTGAGGTTTTCCTTGAAATGCAGGATCTGCCGCACATCGACCCCGCGCATGTTGGCCAGCCACATGCCCATCACCGTGACGGCCAGCAACCCGGATTCGTGGACGATCTGGTTGGCGGCGATGAAAATGCCCAGCACCGCGGCCAGCGAGGCCAGGTTGTGCAGGTATTCCGGCAGCCACTGTTCCCGCATGATCTGCCCGAGCAGCCAGCCGCCTGCCGCCCCCAGGGCGCTGCCGCAGAAGATCACCCCGGCGAAGGTCACCAGGCTCTGGGTCAGGCCATCGCCAGCGCCACTGGCGATGATGAAGCTGTACACCACCACGGCCAGCAGGGCACCGATCGGGTCGATCATGATGCCTTCCCAGCGCAGGATGTTGGCGATGGCCGCCTTGGGCCGCACCACCCGCAGCATCGGCACGATCACGGTGGGGCCGGTGACCAGGGTCAGGGTGCCGAACAGGATCGCCAAGGGCCAGTCGAAGCCCAGCAGCCAGTGGGTAGCCAGCGCGATCACCAGCCAGGTCGACAGCGCCCCCACGGTAACCAGCCGGTGCACCACGCTGCCGATGTCGCGCCACTGCGACAGGTGCAGGGTCAGGCTGCCCTCGAACAGGATCAGCGCCACCGCCAGCGACACCAGTGGCATCAGCAATGGGCCGAACAGCGCTTGCGGGTCCAGCCAGCCAAGGATCGGCCCGGCGAGGATGCCGGCCAGCAGCAGAAACAGGATGGCGGGTAATTTCAGGCGCCAGGCCAGCCACTGGCAGGCCAAGGCGGCAGCGCCGATACCGCCGACGCTGAGAAGGATCTGCTGTTCGTTCATGCGGGCTCCCTATGCCGGCGTGGTTATGAAAGACTAAGCGCCATTTCGTCGTTTTCCACCGAGTTTTCATGCCTGCCCTCGACCACCCTCTGATCGACCAGTTCCTCGACGCCCTGTGGCTGGAAAAAGGCCTGTCCGACAACACCCGCGTTTCCTATCGCAGCGACCTGGCACTGTTCAATGGCTGGCTGCAGGCGCATTCGGTGACCCTGCCCGACGCCGGCCGCGAGTTGATCCTCGACCACCTGGCCTGGCGCCTCGACCAGGGCTACAAGCCGCGTTCCACGGCGCGCTTTCTCTCGGGGCTGCGCGGCTTCTTTCGTTACCTGCTGCGGGAAAAGCTGGTAGCCGTCGACCCCACCTTGCAGGTCGAGATGCCGCAATTGGGCAAGCCATTGCCCAAATCGTTGTCGGAAGCCGATGTCGAGGCACTGTTGCAAGCCCCGGACCTTGGCGAAGCCATCGGCCAGCGCGACCGTGCGATGCTCGAAGTGCTCTACGCTTGCGGCTTGCGGGTGACCGAGCTGGTGAGCCTGACCCTTGACCAGATCAACCTGCGCCAGGGCGTGCTGCGGGTGATGGGCAAAGGCAGCAAGGAGCGCCTGGTGCCGATGGGCGAGGAGGCGGTGCTGTGGCTGGAGCGCTATGTGCGGGACGGTCGCAGCGAGCTGCTCAATGGCCGGCCCAGCGACGTGCTGTTCCCCAGTCAGCGCGGCGAGCAGATGACCCGCCAGACCTTCTGGCACCGCATCAAGCACCATGCACGGGTAGCGGGCATCGACAAGTCCTTGTCGCCGCACACCCTGCGCCACGCCTTCGCCACCCACTTGCTCAACCATGGCGCCGACTTGCGCGTGGTGCAGATGCTGCTGGGCCACAGCGACCTGTCGACCACGCAGATCTACACCCATGTGGCCAAGGCCCGTTTGCAGCAGCTGCATGCCCAGCATCACCCGCGTGGATGAATGATTTTCATGTTCCGCCGGCCGGTACCTGCAGACCCCTTCATTGGCGGTGTGATGTGGTAGGCTTGAGCGGTTTGCACCAAGGGCCGCACGGTCGCCGCGGTTTTTCCGCAGGTGACGCCCTCCGGCCCCTGTCCGCCTTCAGGAGTTCCCATGCGCTTGACCCAGATGATCGCCGCCGCCGCGTTGGCGCTGGCCAGTACCTTCGCCGTTGCCGCGGCGACCGATAGCAATGCCGTTGCCGAGCAGGCCATCCGCAAATCGTTGCAGAACCTCGAACTGGAAGTGCCCGTGGAAAGCGTGGCCAGCAGTCCGGTCAGCGGCCTCTATGAAGTGAAGCTGCAGGGCGGTCGCGTGCTGTACGCCAGCGGCGACGGCCAGTTCGTCATGCAGGGCTATCTGTTCCAGATCCAGGACGGCAAGCCGGTCAACCTGACTGAAAAGACCGAACGTCTGGGCATCGCCAAGCTCATCAACGGCATTCCAGCCGCCGAGATGGTGGTTTATCCTGCCAAGGGCGAAACCAAGTCGCACATCACCGTATTCACCGACACCACCTGCCCGTACTGCCACAAGCTGCACGCCGAAGTCCCGGAGCTCAACCGTCGCGGTATCGAAGTGCGTTATGTCGCCTTCCCGCGCCAGGGCCTCGGTTCGTCGGGTGATGAGCAGTTGCAGGCCGTGTGGTGCTCCAGCGACCGCCGCGCGGCGCTGGACAAGATGGTCGAAGGCAAGGAAATCAAGGCTGCCAAGTGCGCCAACCCGGTCAGCAAGCAGTTCCAGCTGGGCCAGTCGATCGGGGTCAATGGCACCCCGGCGATCGTGCTCGAGAACGGCCAGGTGATCCCGGGCTACCAGCCTGCGCCACAAGTGGCCAAGCTGGCCCTGGCCGGCCAGCAGCAGGCCGCCAAGTAATTCATTCAGTACGCCGTCGTCATGGGGTGACGGCATGTTTCACGGTCGGCGCAGGTGCCGGCCGTTCAATGGGGAGTTCACAGTGAAACCGGTCAAAGTAGGCATCTGTGGGTTGGGGACCGTCGGTGGCGGTACCTTCAATGTACTTCAGCGCAACGCCGAGGAGATTGCCCGCCGTGCCGGGCGCGGTATTGAAGTGGCACAGATCGCCATGCGCTCGCAGAACCCGAACTGCCAGATTACCGGTACCCCCATTACCGCTGATGTGTTCGACGTTGCGAGCAACCCGGAGATCGACATTGTCATCGAGCTGATCGGTGGCTACACCGTGGCCCGTGACCTGGTGCTCAAGGCCATCGAAAACGGCAAGCACGTGGTCACCGCCAACAAGGCGCTGATCGCCGTGCACGGCAACGAAATCTTCGCCAAGGCCCGCGAGAAGGGCGTCATCGTCGCCTTCGAAGCCGCGGTGGCTGGCGGCATCCCGGTGATCAAGGCGATCCGCGAAGGCCTGTCGGCCAACCGCATCAACTGGCTGGCCGGGATCATCAACGGCACCGGCAACTTCATCCTCACCGAAATGCGCGAGAAAGGCCGTGCCTTCCCCGACGTGCTGGCCGAAGCCCAGGCGCTGGGTTATGCCGAAGCCGACCCGACCTTCGACGTCGAAGGCATCGATGCCGCGCACAAGCTGACCATCCTGGCTTCCATCGCCTTCGGCATCCCGCTGCAGTTCGAAAAGGCCTACACCGAAGGCATCACCCAGCTGACCACCGCTGACGTGAATTACGCCGAGGCCCTGGGCTACCGCATCAAGCACCTGGGCGTGGCTCGCAGCACCCCTGCGGGCATCGAGCTGCGCGTGCACCCGACGCTGATTCCGGCCGACCGCCTGATCGCCAACGTCAACGGCGTGATGAACGCGGTGATGGTCAACGGCGACGCTGCCGGTTCCACCCTGTACTACGGCGCCGGTGCCGGCATGGAGCCGACGGCTTCCTCGGTGGTCGCCGACCTGGTCGATGTGGTCCGCGCCATGACGTCCGACCCGGAAAACCGTGTGCCGCACCTGGCCTTCCAGCCGGACTCGCTGTCGGCCCACCCGATCCTGCCGATCGAAGCCTGCGAAAGCGCCTACTACCTGCGCATCCAGGCCAAGGACCACCCGGGCGTACTGGCCCAGGTGGCGAGCATCCTGTCGGAGCGCGGCATCAACATCGAGTCGATCATGCAGAAGGAAGCCGAGGAACAGGATGGCCTGGTGCCGATGATCCTGCTGACCCACGGTGTGGTCGAGCAGCGCATCAATGACGCCATCGTCGCCCTGGAAGCCCTGCAGGACGTGGTCGGCAAGGTCGTGCGCATCCGCGTCGAACAGCTCAACTAATTTCCCCCACGGGCCGCGACGGCGGCCCGGGCCCAGCATCGAAGGTTTGTAGCCATGCGTTATATCAGCACCCGCGGCCAGGCACCGGCCCTGAATTTCGAAGACGTCCTGCTGGCGGGCCTTGCCAGCGACGGCGGCCTGTACGTACCCGAGAACCTGCCACGCTTCACCCAGGAAGAGATCGCCTCCTGGGCCGGCCTGCCGTACCACGAGCTGGCCTTCCGGGTGATGCGCCCGTTCGTCACCGGCAGCATTGCCGACGCCGACTTCAAGAAGATCCTCGAAGAAACCTACGGTGAGTTCGCCCACGCCGCGGTCGCACCGCTGCGTCAGCTGAACAGCAACGAGTGGGTCATGGAGCTGTTCCACGGCCCGACCCTGGCCTTCAAGGACTTCGCCCTGCAGCTGCTCGGCCGCCTGCTCGACCACGTGCTGGCCAAGCGCGGCGAGCGCGTGGTGATCATCGGTGCCACCAGTGGTGACACCGGTTCCGCTGCCATCGAAGGCTGCCGCCGTTGCGACAACGTCGACATCTTCATCCTTCACCCGCACCAGCGTGTGTCGGAAGTGCAGCGCCGTCAGATGACTACCATCTTCGGTGAGAACATCCACAACATCGCCATCGAAGGCAACTTCGACGACTGCCAGGAAATGGTCAAGGCCAGCTTCGCCGACCAGTCCTTCCTCAAGGGCACTCGCCTGGTGGCGGTCAACTCGATCAACTGGGCGCGGATCATGGCCCAGATCGTCTACTACTTCCATGCTGCCCTGCAGCTGGGTGGCCCGGCCCGTTCGGTGGCGTTCTCGGTGCCGACCGGCAACTTCGGCGACATCTTCGCCGGTTACCTGGCGCGCAACATGGGTCTGCCGATCAGCCAGCTGGTGGTGGCAACCAACCGCAACGACATCCTGCACCGCTTCATGAGCGGCAACCAGTACGTCAAGGAAACCCTGCACGCGACCCTGTCGCCGTCGATGGACATCATGGTCTCGTCCAACTTCGAGCGCCTGCTGTTCGACCTGCATGGCCGCAACGGCGCCGCCATCGGCGAGCTGATGGCCAACTTCAAGCAGGGCGGCGGCTTCAGCGTCGAGCAAGACCGCTGGACCGAAGCCCGCAAGCTGTTCGATTCGCTGGCCGTGAGCGATGAGCAGACCTGCGAGACCATCGCTGAAGTCTTTGCCAGCACCGGTGAAGTGCTCGACCCGCACACCGCGATCGGCGTCAAGGCCGCCCGCGAGTGCCGCCGCAGCCTGGACACGCCGATGGTGGTGCTGGGCACTGCGCACCCGGTCAAGTTCCCGGAAGCGGTGGAGAAGGCTGGCGTCGGCAAGGCGCTGGAGCTGCCCGAGCACTTGAGCGACCTGTTCAGCCGCGAAGAGCGCTGCACGGTACTGGCCAACGACCTGAAGGCAGTGCAGGCCTTCGTCAGCCAGCACGGTAATCGCGGCAAGCCGCTTTAAGCGGAAGTCGAAGGGGCCGCTGTGCGGCCCAAT
>NZ_AKJC01000140.1 GCF_000282535.1 Pseudomonas sp. GM84
AGCGGGCTTGCCCCGCGAAACAGGCAGCGCGGAGCATGGCACCGGCTTCGCCGGTGTTCGCGGGACAAGCCCGCTCCCACAGCAATTGCACCAACGCCACAGCATTCAAGGCTTGTGGTGTCCCTGTGGGAGCCGGCTTGCCGGCGATGAGGCCGGATCAGACGCCATCAGAGGTCAAGTATGTGCGTTAAAACGCATACACCAACGTAGCCGTGGCACTACGCGGGGCGCCATACCATCCACGCGCGCCGATCGCTGTGTAGTACTTCTCGTCGAAGACGTTATTGAGGTTCAAGGAAACGCTGGTTTGCGGCGTGAACGCGTATTGCGCCATCAGGTCGACCACACTGTAGTCGCCCTGAGTGAACGTTTCGCCGTTAGGTCCAGCATCCTTGTAATACTCCGTTCCCTGCCAGCGCACACCACCGCCCACTTTCAACTGCGGCAGGCTCTGCAGACGGTAGCTGGTGAACAGCTTGAAGGTATCGCGCGGTATTTCAGTGAGCAGGCGCTCGCCATCCGAGTCCTTGCTCACGGCATAGGTGTAGCTCGCCGATACCTGCCAATCGGGCAGGATCTCACCGGCCATTTCCATCTCGAAACCGCGGGTTTTGGTACCGGACTCGGCACGGTAGGCCTGGTTGCCATCCGGGGCCAGGTTGCTGCCGTCGGCGACGGCGAGGTTGTCCTGGTGCACCTCGAAGACACTGAACGCGGTCGTCAGGCGCTTGTCCCAGAACTCGCTCTTGAGACCCAGCTCGTAGTTCACGCCCTCCAAAGGATCAAGATAGGTGCCATTGACATCCTTGTTGCTCTGCGGCTTGAAGATGGTGGTGTAGCTGGCGTAGGCCGACCAGTGTTCGTCGAGGTCATACACCAGGCCCACGTACGGCGTGACGACGCCGTTTTCGGTTCGCGAGGTGCGGCTGGTCTGGCCGGTCGACAAGTCGGTATTGGCTTCGTCACGTTTCCAGTCGATCAACCGCGCGCCGGTAATCAGCGACAGGTCATCGGCCAGGCTCCAGCGGACCGACGCCACCAGGCCGTCCTGGGTTTCGTCCAGCGCATCTTCCGATGACTTGGTGTGGATGGCGTCCGGGATGGGCAGCGAGCCGTCCCAGGTGAAGATGTTGTCGATGGACTGGATGGTCCACAGTGGGTAACCGTCGTTACGGTAGTAGGCCTTGTAGTGACTGGCCCCCAGGTAGAGTTGGTGCTCGCGGGTGAACCATTCGAATGGGCCGGTCGCCGACAGGTCGAACGAGGTCTGCCGGGGCTCACCGGCCCAACGGCCCGTCCAGGTGGAGACGCCACTGCCATCGGGGTTGACGGTGCCACTGGCTGCGGTGGCAAAGGCGTCGTCATAGCTGCGGCGGTTGTGTTCGGCATTCAGTTTCAGCTGCCAGCCGTTGTCCAGCTGGTGCTCAAGGGTGGTGAACACCGTTTTCGTGCGACGCTTGTGGTAGCTCCAGTCCGCGGCCGAGTTGAACGAGCGGGAGGGATTGAAGTGACTGCCATCGGAGTTGTACATCGTGAAGCCGTGGTTGCCCGCCCCGTCGTTGTCCATCTCCTGATATTCCGCCCCCACTGTCAGCATCGTGCTGTCAGTAACGTCCCACTCCAGCACCCCGTATGCCACCTGCTTATCCAGGGACTGGCGGTCGACATAGCTCTGGCTGTTGGTGTTCGACGCGACGAAGCGGCCACGCACATTGCCGCTTTCCGACAACTTGCCGGACACGTCCAGCTCGGTGCGGTAGTCGTCCCACGAGCCAGCCTTGAGGGTCAGCTTGCGTTGGGTTTCGAGGGTGGGCTTCTTGCGAATCAGGTTGACGGTCGCGCCCGGGTCGCCGGTGCCCGACATCAGCCCCGTGGCCCCACGTACGACCTCGACCCGGTCGTAGCTCACCATGTCGGCAAGGTCATCACGAAAACCATAGGTATTGGGGCGGTTGACGCCGTCGACCTGGATGCTGCCAACCTCGAAGCCGCGCACGTAGATATGGTTGGCGTCGCTGCCCGCTGGCCCCATGCTGTCGACGACCACGCCTGGGGTCTGTTCAAGCACCTCGGCAACGTCATTGAGGTTCTGATCTTCGATCTGCTGACGGGTGACCACGCTGACCGATTGAGGCGTCTCGCGTGCAGAGAGCCGCAGCCCCGTCGCGGTGTTGGCCGAACCTGTGGTGTAGCTGCCGGTGCCTTCTGTGGTGGCGCCCAGTTGCACGCTCGATACGGTCGTTGCCCCCAGTTCCATTGCGCCGCCCTCCTGGAGTGGGCGAGCCAGCATGTAGCGCTTGTCTGCCACCTGCTGCAGCTGCAGACCAGTGCCTTGCAGCAGATGTGCGAGGCCCTGTTCCGGCTCGTAACTGCCCTGCAGTCCTTCGCTGCGCAGGCCGGCGGTTTCTTCGCTGCTGAAGCTGACATTCACGCCGCTGACTGTGGCGAATTCATGGATGGCGCTCGCCAGAGGCCCTGCGGAAATGTTGTAGCTCACAGGCGCTGCCCAGACATTGGCGCAGGCCAGCATCGAGCTGGAAAGGCTCACCGCCAGCGCGGCTTGGCGAATGCTGAAAGCGGGGGAAACAGAACAAGCGGACATCCATGGACTCCTAACTGGATGGAATACGCGAGCAATCCCAACACTAAACGTATTGATAATGGGAATCCTTCGCGTAACGGCGGCGCGATATTCAGTTCTTTATCTGCTGGCTGTCAACTTGTGTTTTGTAATGTTGCGGGCCTGGTTCACGCCAGGTTCGAGAGAAGGGAGCGTCGAGGGCTGCTGACCCGGAGCAGGATCTACTGGAACGTAGTTACGTCTACTCGCAGTCGTAGGTTGAAGGACGCAGGCAACCGACAGCCATGGCGACCAGGCTGTCGAGCAAGGCGGGATGTTCCAGGTGCGCCGGAACGTCCTCCAATACCGAGCGGATGACACTGCGTAACCCCTGCCCGAGCAAGTAAGCCGCCAACGCAGGGTGCTGCGTGGTGATCTCATGCTCATACATGTGCAGGAGCGGCAGCCAGGTCGCTTCGATGAACTCACCGGCCGTTTGATAGGGACCGCGCCACATGCCCAGGTGAAGGGCGGAGTGATAACGCAAGTGAAAGGCCCTGTTCAATTTGAACAGACGTGTTTCAACACGAATGATGTTGGCCAGAATATCGCGCAGTGCCGATTTCAATGGCACGCCAATCAACCGCTCGCGCACCCGAAGCAACTCCTCGGATTCTTCGTCGAGCATACGCTCGTACAGCAAGGCAACGATCGAGTCCTTGTTGGGGAAGTACTGGTAGATCGAGCCGACTGCGACCCCTGATACTTCCGCGATGCGGGCGACGGTCAGCGCGGCTTCGCCTGATTCATCCAGAATCCGCAGGCACGCCTGCTCCACGGCGTCCACCAATGCGCGCGAGCGCGATTGAGTCGGGCGCTTGCGCAAGGCGGGAAGCTGTTCGCGCGTTGCGCTTGGGGTCACCTTTGAGTCACCGCTGCTTATGCTCATGAGAATCCGAGCATGGCGTTTTGCATGGCGCCATGATTTTTATTATTTGTTATTAAAATCAATTTGTTACCAATGAAATCGAGCATTCCTGGAATGCGAATATCTGAGCCTTGGCGACGTGAGTATGATCGTTTTCGTCGATCAGACAACTGCCCACCGCGCAATGATGCGCTCGACAAGTTCGGATATTCAGCCCTGCCGGGAGATTGCCCATGTCGTCAACTTTCACTCTCCGCCCCCTTGGTCCAAGCCTGGGCGCCGAAGTGCTCGATCTTGATCCCGCTTCAGTTGTTTTGCCAGAAACGCTGGCGAAACTTGAAGCCGCACTTATCAAGCATGAAACCTTGATCTTGTCTGTACCTGGGTTACGGCCCGAGCAGCACCTGGCGATTGCCCGGTACTTCGGCGAGCCCGAAGTTCACACCTTCTATCCCAACCTGGGCAAAGGTTTCGAACAGATCACCGTGATCGACTCCAAACAGGGCGATCGCGCCGATATGTGGCACCACGACGAGAGCTTCCTGCCCAGCCCCCCGATCATCACCATGACACACGCGCAGGTATTGCCGCCGTGCGGCGGCGATACCTGCTGGATCAGCATGACCACCGCGTACGACGGATTGTCCGAACGCATGAAGCATTACCTCGAAGGCCTGAATGCCTGGCACGACATGAACGGACCGATGACGGCGGCGCTGCGCCAGAACGTCGTCACGCACGAGCGCTATGTCGATGTCATCAAGATGAACCGCAGGCACCTGCATCCGCTGGTTATCGCGCACCCGGTTTCAGGTCGAAAGGCGCTGTACCTGAGCCCGACCTACACCACCCATATCGATGGCCTGGCCAGCCCCGAAAGCGATGCGCTGCTCGGCTACCTGAATGCCCATTGCCAGCAGGTTCAATTCGGCTTTCGCCATCGCTGGCGGGTCGGGGACATGGTGCTCTGGGATAACCGCAGTGTGCTGCACAACGCCATCCTGGACTATCAACCGCACCAACGGCGCATGCATCGCACCTCGGTGTTCGCGCGTGGGGCCGCCCACGCCTGACTCGCTGACGGGTTGATCACCACTTGCATCGGTCGCTGAAGAGGAAACAGCCATGCTGAAGGATGAACTGAACCATGATTTGCTGGCCCGCTACATTCCCAGGCCAGGTCGCCACCCGCTGCTACCCGATCTGACACCGCGCCAGCGCGTGGCCTTGCTGTGCCGGGTATTGTCCCGCGAGGGCTATAACGACCATATCGCCGGCCACATCACCGTTCGCCAGGAGGACGGCACATACCTGGCCAACCCGTGGGAACTCACCTGGGGTGAGGTCACCGCCTCGGATATCGTGCGCCTCGATCAGCAGGGCAAGGTGATCGAGGGCGACTGGAACATCACCCCGGCCATCAACCTGCACATGGATGTGCACGCGGCGCGGCATGATGTTGGCGTGGTGATTCACAACCACCCCCAGTGGGGATCGGTGTGGTCGGCGGTGGGACGTGTGCCGCCGATCTACGACCAGACCTCGGCCTTGGTCGACACTGACCCGGTGCTGTATGACGAGTACCGAGGCACGGTCGAAGACATTCAACTGGGCCGCGCCGCCGTGGAGGCACTGGGTACACGGAAATGGGCTTTGCTTGCCAATCATGGCGTGCTGGTAGTGGCCAACGGCATTCGCCAGGCGCACTTGCGCGCCATCACGCTGGAGTGGCGTAGTCGCCTGGCCTGGCGTGTCGAAGTGCTCGGAGGCGGCGCACCATTACCCGCCAGCGTCGCGCTTGCAACCGGGGAACGTACCGATGCCAACGGGTTCCCGTTCCTCTGGGAAGCCATGGCGCGGGCGGAGATCCGGCGCGATCCGACAGTGCTTGAATAGCCGGGTGACGCCCGCCTGGTCATGAAAAAGCCCGCGCACAGGCGCGGGCTCTGGCAGGACAAGCGTGCCTTCAGCGATCGAGTTCATCCTTGATGATCGTGCCCTTGTGCGGGTCGACCTGGAATTCGTAGCGCTTGCCGTCCGCCTTCATGCCCTCCCCTTCCCAATGGCCGTCGTCGGCTTCGATCTTGGTGATCTGGGTATAGCCAGCGCCCTTCAGGGCAGCTTCGGCCTGATCCTTGGTCACTGTCCAATCGGCGCCGGGCTGATCGGCCCAGGCCATCGAGGCGCCCAATGCACCTGCCAGTGCCAGGCCGGTGAACAGTCGAGTCATGGTTTTCATTGCCAACATCCTTTTTTGCGGGGTTCAAAGGATGCGACTCAGGCTGGGGTGGCGCAGTTCAGTTTGAAACATGGCGGGCCAGTGCAGGGTGGGTCTGGTTTTCGCCTTGGAAGAAGGTGGTTTTGCCGACCGTGAAATGGGTGTTGTCTGTGGTCATTGTTCGATCTCCTTGAAATTTTCACTGCCTGGGGCGGCCTCTTCGCGGGACAAGCCCGCTCCCACAGGGATCTCTACAGATCTCGGGCCTGCGCAGTACCTGTGGGAGCGGGCTTGTCCCGCGAAGAGGCCAGTCTGGTCGACAAAGCACTCAGTGCATCATGCCCAGCTCGGCATCATCCATCAGCGCCTTGGCCAGGGCACTCAGGTAGTGCGCTGCCCAGATCATCATGGGTTTCTCGTCCATCAGGCCGATGATGGTCAGTTCTCGGACATAGCCCATCAGTTCCGAGGCCTGTTCTCGGGCGTTCTGGCAAGGGATGCCGGGCTCGATGCGGAACAGGGGGTGGGTCTGGTTTTCGCCTTGGAAGAAGGTGGTTTTGCCGACGGGTGTCGTCTCTATTCATCGTTCAATCTCCCTGACATTCTCGCAGCCTGGGCCGGCCTCTTCGCGGGACAAGCCCGCTCCCACAGGGATCTCTACAGATCTCGGGCCTGCGCAATACCTGTGGGAGCGGGCTTGCCCCGCGAAGAGGCCAGCCCAGACAACACATCACTTGAGCCCTAGTGCAAAGTCCTAGGCTCAGCCGGCATCTGCACCTGGATCAACATCGACTCAAGCATCACTCGCAGCGCCTCCATTTCATGCATCGACGCCATCATCAGAATCGAAGCCGGTGATTTGGGCTGCAGCAGCAGTGCCTGATGAATCACAGTCTGCGCGCACAGGGCGTAGTCCGTGGCCTGGATGAGGGTGTCTTCGAGGGAATGGGGGTTGTACGGTGGATCGGGGACAATTTTCAACATATTGACTGTGCTCTTGGTGGGACCACCACCTACCTGCTGTCAAACAGAAGGGTGGCAGCTGTGCATAGGTTGACAGACCGGCGAACACAGAAACCGGCGCACGCAAGCGTGCCCCATGCACAGCCGCCATAAACGGCAAAGCCATGCAATGTGCTCGTTACGGCCTGTCAAAGCCGTGTCGTCAAAATGCAACGACCCGCCGAGACTAGAGCGCAGTCCAAGCGGCCGCAACGAAAAAAAGGCGGCCGAAGTATGTTTGGGAAATGTCCTACAAGAAAGAGGTTAAAACTGATTTTTTACCGCGCAAAACACCTCAGCCATTCCCGGCAACGCTCGACTCATTCGTCCCTTGGCAACCATTGCGGCATGCACAGTCGAACTCAGCCTCGGCGCGCGTCGAATAATTCACGCTCAGGCGGACCTTGTCTTGCGTGTCGTACAGGTCGTAGCCCTCGCCCAGCGCGCTGGGAAAACCAACACGTCGGGGAAAAATTTCTTTCTGGCTAGGTACGGCGGGAACCACAACAAAGCGCGTCTGCATGATCATCCCTCTTCCGGCAGTGATTTAGTATTAGTCTGACTATCTGAAAGACTCAAGGCGGCTCATACAATGTTTTTCCAGGGTAGGTTCGACCGGCTTTCGCGCCGCTCACCGTCCTGAGCTCACGCAGCCCGCAGTCGAAGCAAAAACGACCTGCACTTACACCTCCCCGCCATCTTCATGACCCTCTGTCCGGAGCAGGTTTTTTTCCTTGCTCCTGTCTGAAAATGGGTGGTAATTTTTTTTCATTGAGCGACCAATGAAAATAAAAAGGAGCAGCAGCATGCCTAAGGTCGGAATGCAGGAAATCCGCAAGAAGCAGCTGGTCGAAGCCACGCTGAGCCTGATCGGTGAACAGGGCCTGGCGGGCACCAGCATGGCCCAGGTCAGCGCGCGATCCGGGATGTCGAACGGCATCGTGCATCACTATTTTTCCGACAAGAATGCCCTGCTCGAAGCCACGCTGCGCGAGCTCAACAAGCGCATCAACGCCGAAATCTTCAATCACTTGCGCGCGTCGCAGACGCCCGATGAACGCGTTCAGGCTTTCGTGCTGGGTAACGTCAGTGCGTTGAACCTCACCCGTGAGAACGTTGCAGCCTGGCTGGCCTTCTGGGCGCAGGTGCCCCAGCACGCGCAATTCCAGCGGATTCAGAACATCGTGGCGCGGCGGAGTCACTCGCTGTTGTTCCATGCGCTGGCAAAGACCATGGACGAAACAACTGCCCGCTCGAAGGCCCGCATGATCGCGGTGTTCATCGACGGCATCTGGCTGCGGGCCGCGGTAGATCCCACCGAGGATACGATCCGCGAATCGCGACAACTGGCTTATGAATTCCTCAACAACTTGCTTGGCTACAACCTGAAGGTGCAGTGATGACGCGCGATGAATACAAGAATAATGATGCGGTTAGCCTGATCCAGTTGATTGACGCAGGCCAGGTGACATCCCTGGAGCTTGTGGAATTGGCGATTGCGGAAATCGAGTTGCAGGATGCGCAACTTGGGGCCTTGGTCTCGGTCGATGTCGAAGGTGCCAGACGATCGGCAATACAGGGCAAAGGGGGTGCATTGGCGGGGCTTCCGGTCTTGATCAAGGACACCAACATTGACGTTCGCGGCTTCCCTACCCGGCATGGATCGCGCCTGTACAAGGATGCGCCTGCCGCTACGACAGACAGTGAATTCGTTCGACGCTTGCGTGACGCCGGCGCGGTCATTCTTGGAAAAACCAAGACGCCCGAGTTCGCCGGAGACTTCGTGACCGAGCCGGAGTATTTCGGCCCCTGCCGTAATCCCAGGAACCCGCTGTACGCATCAGGCGGATCAAGCGGTGGCTCAGCGTGCGCGGTGGCTGCCGGTATGGTGCCCATTGCCCACGGCACCGACTGCGGTGGGTCGATCCGGGTGCCGGCAGCGGTCTGTGGCGTGGTGGGATTGAAACCCACCCGCGGACGCAATCCGGTTGGTCCCCATGTCGGAGAATTCGTAGGGGGGCTGGATTGCGAGCACGTGCTTACCCGAACGGTTCGCGACACGGCCCTGATGCTGGATGTGCTGGCAGGCTTCGAGGCCGGCGCCCCTTACGCCGCTCCACCTGGCCCGGCGTCCTGGCTTCAGAGCCTGCAGGCCAGATCCGCCCCGCTGAAAATCGCCTTCAGCTGCACCCGGCCCGATGGAACCGGCATCGATGACGCCATTGGCAACGCTGTCCTTGCCGTCGTCGATTTCCTGGGCGCAGACGGGCACCGGTTGCAAGACTTCAAGTGGCCCGATATCACCGGCGCGGGTGATGCTGCAGCGGTGTTCTGGCAACTCGAGATCGAGGCGCTGATGACCCAGCGGTCCCTGGATCTTGGCCGGCCGTTGCAGGAAGCTGATGTCGAGTGGGTCACCTACGCCATGTACCAGGCATCGAAGGCGCGTTCGGCCCTGGATGTCCATAACGCCAGGCATGTGCAGAACCGCATTTCCCGAAACATGGCGGCGCTGTTCAGTGATATCGACGTGCTCATCACCCCGACCGTTGCCCTCGCCCCGCCCCTCATCGGTGGCTTCACCGCGGCGAAAGCACAGGAATTGCAAGTCTGGTACGACAATGCCTATGCCTTCTCCCCCTTCACGGAACTATTCAACCTCACCGGGCAACCCGCTATCAGCGTGCCCATTGGCGTGATGCGCGACGGACTTCCAATAGGCTTGCAACTTGTCGGCAAGTTCGGCGATGAGGAAACCATTTTGAGGCTGGCAAGCGAGATTGAAAAAAGTTTCAGTCTGAACCTTTAAACGAATAAGAAGCCACGTTAGAGAGGCAACACGGTTGTCTCTTTGACGAACGCGTGCGCCTGGATTTTGCCAAGACCTCATGTTCTACGCCTGCGGCCATTCGAAATCCATTCATTTGCTTTTCTGCCTAACACATGTACTAAACAATAACTAAAGGTACTGTAATCATGTTAGCTAATGAAAATGCCTCACCTGCTGGGCGATTCAATTTCGAAGTCCGTTCCATCGATCATGTTCCGCTCTCCGAGCGCCATGGCAAAGCGTGGCACTTGTGGCCCATCTGGTTTTGCGGAGGCGCGCAGTTAACAACACTTGCCGTCGGGATCATTGGCATTGGCATGGGCGCGAACCTCATCTGGTCTGCCATTGCCATCGTGCTGGGGTGCGCGTTCGGCACCCTGTTCATGGCCGGGCACTCCACCCAGGGGCCGCAGATGGGGTTGCCGCAACTTATCCAGTCCCGCCCGCAATTTGGCTATATCGGCGCCTTGCTGGTGTATCTGGTGGCGATCGTTACCTACATTGGCTACAACGCGTTCAACCAGCTGCTGGTCGGGCAGACCCTGCATGAACTGATCGGTGTTTCCGAAACGGGCTCGGCCATGGCGTTCTCGCTGTTGGCGATACTCATGGCCATCGTTGGCTACAACTCCTTCCATAAGGTTCAGCGCGGCCTGGCCTTCGTGATGGTGGCGATGATGCTGGTGCTGACGGTGGGGCTGGTCGCGTTCATGGACTTGCCCGAGCGCCAGCTGACCTTGCAGGACTTCAACCTGAATGCCTTTCTCGCCCAGTTTTTCGTGGCCGCTGCCTACCAGCTCAGCTGGGCCATCTATGTGTCCGATTACTCGCGTTATCTGCCCGCCGATGTCAGTGTGCGGGCGTCGTTCTGGTGGACCTATCTCGGCGCCATGATCGGTGGCGTGTGGATGATGTTGATCGGCGCCGCTGCCGCCGCGCTGAGCCCGGGGCAAAACCTCGCCGCCGGCCTGATCATGGTGGGCGACATGGTTTTCTCCGGCTTTGGCAAAACCCTCGTGGTGGTTTCGGTACTCATCTTGATTACCAGTGCTGCGCAGAACTTCTATGGCGCATCCATCACCCTGCTCAGCATCATCGACACACTCAAGACGCAAACCTCGACACTGTTCAAACGCATCCTGGCCATGCTGGTGGTCGGCAGTGGCGCCATGCTGCTGGCCTTGCTGGCGAATGAGAACTTCGTGAAAGAGTTCGGTGATTTCCTGGCAATACTGCTCTATCTGTTCACGCCGTGGACAGCGATCAATCTGGTGGACTTCTACGCGGTTCGACACGGCAAGTACTCGATCAAGGAAATCTTCAACCCCAACGGCATCTATGGCCGGTGGAACTGGAGGGGCATCGGCGCTTACCTGGTAGGTTTCGTCGCCATGCTGCCCTTCTCCAACACTGGGCTGTACACCGGCTACTTTGCCGAGCAGCTCGGTGGCGCAGACATCAGCATGCCAATAGGTCTCGCGGTTTCGGCATTGGTCTACCTGGGGCTATGCCGTTCACAGAACATCGCGTCGGAGCTCAACCAGGTGGAGGCTGTTTCTGCGCAATGATCGCGCGGCGAAGTTAGGTTTCTTGTGATGATGGCAAACTGGCACTATCCTGCCGGCATTCTTAACAAGGCGTTTCACTTGATCATCGAGTGAACGGGCAGGAGCAGAACCGAATGTTGGCTTTCATTGGTATTGTCGCGGCGTTGATCGGCTTTGCGATGATGTCCCGTCCTTTCAAGATTGGTTTCGGCCTCTACCTGGCTTACTTGGCTTACTTCATCTACCAGCATGGCGGTAATGCAGATCTTGAGGAGGCATCCACGCTCCTCTCCCTCGTGTCCGGTGCGGCAGGGCTACTGGTCGTAGGAGCTGTGCTGGGTGGCATGCGCTCCGGTGCTGGCAGCGAGGCCGAATACCGCGCCAAACGCAAGCGCGTATCCCTGTTTCTGCTGAAGTTCGGTGGCGCCTACGTCGTGTTCACCCAGCTGCTGACATTGGCCTTGTTTCTCGGCGGCGGCGGCCACTCCTGGGACGACTGGACAGCAGCGGGCTTTATGGTGAAGTTGCTGCCTTACAAGTGGGTGGGCTTTCTGCTGATGCTGGGTGGGTACTACTGGTTGAAAGGCAAATCGAAACCGCGCCAGGCCCTGCGCACCTGACGCGGTTTCTCTCTTCGGGACATACGAGTCGATCAATGCCCCGAATCCCGCAGCACCTGCTCGACCACTGCGCGCAGCGCCCCGCGCACGTCCAGGCCTTGCGCACGGGCCTGGTCGAAGCGTGCCAGCTGGCGCTCGGCGCTGGTGCCTTCACTCAGGATGCGTTCGGCGTGCCTGAACGAGCGCTCGGCATCCACGGTGACGGGAGGCCGCAGCGCCTGTAGCTGTGCCAGCCACCCTGCGGCATTCACCGCTTGCTCGTCGTGCACGCCCAGGAAGGTGCCCTGACGCCCATAACGATAAGCCCGCCAGTAGTTTTCCTGGGTGACCCAACGCAGTTCCCGGGTCATCGGCCGCGTACCGTCGCGGGTGTGCAGCGCCTGTTCGACCAGGTGGCGGAACAGCCCGGCAATGGCCAACCCGTCTTCCAGCCGCGGGCACGCATCGCAGATACGCAGTTCCACCGTTGGGAAGCGCCGTGAAGGTCGCACTGCCCACCAGAAGTTTCCGTCGACGGCCAGCGCGCCGGTGCGTTGCAACAGGGCGCGATAGCGCAGGTAGGCGTTCCAGTCCGCCAGCGGCTCGGGCAGCCCCATGTGCGGCCACTCGCCACAGACCACCCGGCGATAGCTCTGGTAGCCCGTGGCCTGGCCACACCACAAGGGCGACGAAGTGCTGAGCACCAGTAACAAGGGCAGCCAGTACAGCAGACGGTTGATCAGCTGCATGCGATCGCAGCCCGCGGGCACACCGACGTGCACATGCAAACCCGACAACAGGCTGCGCTGGGCCACGGCCTGGTAGTCGTCGAACAGCTGACGGAAATGCGCTGTGCGGCGGGCCTGCTGGCGCCGCCACGGCGCGTTGGGGTGGCTGGCGGCGCAATACAGGCCCAGCCCCTCCTCGGCCAATGCCTCGTTGAGGCGCAGGCGGTGTTCGGCGAAGAAATTGCGCGCCTGGTGAAGGTTGTCGAACACCGGCGAAACCAGCTCGATCTGGCTGCAGAACATTTCTTCGGCAAAATGCTCGCCCAGCACCTTCTGGCAACAACGGGCCACCGCTTGCGATGGCCTGGCCTGTACCTGACCGCTGGCCAGGTCCACCAACAGGTATTCTTCCTCGATGCCGAACGTGCACGCTGCAACCACTGTGCGCTCAGCCATGGCGGGTCAGGGTCAGCGCGACTGCCGCGATGCGCTCGACCTGTTGGTAGCCGGGTTCGAGCAGCTGTTCGCCAAACACGTCAGGGTCCACTTCCCGGTAAACCCAGCTGAAGGCCGAACCCTGCAATCTCTCGCGCACCGTTTCCAGCAACGCGTCGCGGCCCTCGACAATGGCGACGCCGGTGTACAGCAACAAGGTGCCGCCAGCGTCCAGGCGCTGGCACGCCTGGTCGACGATGCGCAATGAAAGCTCAGCGCCCAATGTGCCGCCGCCGTGGCGATAGGTGCGCTTGCTGGCATCGAGCATATAGGGCGGATTGGCCACGATCAGGTCGAACGTGCCGGTGATGCCGGCCAGCAAGTCACTGGGCTCTACCGACACATTGGCCACCCCGGCCAGCGCCGCATTGATCGCGGTATAACGCAGGGCCAAGGGGTTGATGTCCACCGCGCTGACCTGCGCATGGGGCGCGGCACGGGCGATCAGCAGCGCGCCGATACCACTGCCGCAGCCGATATCGACCGCGTGCTGTACAGGGTGCAGGCGGTGCTGCAGGTGATCGCGGATGACCTGGGCGAAGCGGTAGCTGTCCGGGCCGAAGAACACGGCATCGCAGCTGTCGGTCGGCCATGCCGAATGGGTCAGCAGCAGGTCGTCGAGGCTGGACCAGCGCACGGTGCTGCGCAGCAGATCGCCCTCCCCCTGCAGCACGCCGGCCGCCGTCAATTGCTGCAGCTCGTCGGTGCTGATCAATGAAGGCAAAAATGGCCGGCTCCAGCCGAACACGTCGCGCAGGTCATGAGCCTGTTGCGCCTGGGGCCTGGCATTGACCCGCGCCTGGGTGGCTGGCGTCACGCAGGTAAAACGGTAGCCATCGGCGCGCAGGCGCCGGCCCAGCTGCAGCAGGGCCTGGTCAGCCTGGGTTTGCTGTTGGTCGAGCAACATCAGCGTGGCCCTCCCTGCGCAAGCCCCGTGGCGCGGATGTAGTCGCGGGTGGCGCGCAGGCCGTCCGGTTGCGCGTGGCAACCTGCGCACATCCGTGCAATCAATCGATCCACATCGGGCGAGCCGTGCGACTTGTCAGGGGCCTGCTCCAGCGCCAGCTCGTTCTCCCACTGCCCTGGCGCCACTCGCCGATACTGCACACCCGGCCAATCATGGGCGATCCAGTCATGCCAGAGCTGTTTTTCATAGGTGTTGAACACACCGAACATGGCGGCCACCGGGCCATCGATGAGTGCCCAGAAACGGCTGTGCGACGGGTCTTCGCCGTGGCGCACCCAGCCTTGGGCTTCGAGGGCACGCAGAAAGCCTGGCATCCCTCCGGGTTCGGCCAGCCACTGGTTGATGGTGCGGCCTTGCAGGCGGCAACGGTCCGAATGCATGCACTGGCCGTACACCCGCTTGCGCTCAAGCGCTGCCAGCAGCTCGGCTTCAAGGTCGAAGCCCGCGATCAACGACGGTGTATCAGTGCCCAGGTCATTGAGGCGATAGCCCTGCCTGACGCGGCCGTAGAACGCCTGGGCGTCCTCCCCCGCCATCAGCAGGCGCAGGCTTTCCAGGGCGCGTCGGGCGTGGCCGCTGGCGGCGTTGTCGATGGTGACATGCAGCTGGAAGTAGTGGGCATCGATGCCGAGTTCGGCGAGCTCGTGGGCGGTAATCAGCAGGTGCAACGGGGGCTGCTCGTAGCCCAGGTTGTAGCCAATCACCTCGGGCAGGAAGTCTTCGCCGTGCTGCCCGAGCGCCAGTTGCAACGCACCCTGCAGGTAGCGCGCGGGGTCCAGCGGTAGCGCCTGTGCGCAGCCCAGGCGACTCAGCAGGCGTTGATAGATCAACACATGGTTGCAACGTGGGTCGCCGTCGCCGAGCTCTTCGAGAAACGTGCGGATCAACCCGTGAAAGCGTGGGTCGAGCCAGTGGCGCAGGGTGCCATGCAGCCAGGCGCCGTCCACTAGCTTGGTGGGAGCGACCTGCTGCACAAACCAGAGCGCCTGGGCGCGGTTGGCGAAGTAACGCCGAGGCTCACCCGCTGCGCGTTGCTGCAGGTAGGCCGTGTGCTCCTGGGCCACTTTGGCGGCATGGGCGTCCGCCCATTGTGAGAGCGTCTCGGGCGTATCGGGCAGGTCGTCGGCCATCGCCTCGGTACGGCGCAACTGCCGGGCAAGCCACTCCCGGCCCTCGGCATCCGGGCCTTGCAGCATGGCCTGGTAGCGCGATTGCGGGTCATCATCCGCCAGCTGGCTGAGCTGGCGGTGGGTTACAGGGCGCATCACCGTCATACCTGGCACCTCTCGTGGAACTGCATGACCCATTGAAAGCTGTCGCAGCCACCTTGTGGGAGCCGGCTTGCCGGCGATAGGGCCCGAGCAGACATACCCGACCTGCTAGTGCCTGTCGTGGCCTCATCGCCGGCAAGCCGGCTCCCACAGGGGATTTGTGCTGATTTACAGATTTTGAGTAAGGCAGCTGCTCGCGGATTCGATTGGCATGGCCAACGGGGGGACCAACGGTGCTCGCGAAAAAAATTAAACCTTTGCGGGCTGGCGCGGCTCAACCGATTGCGACATTGAGGTCGCGCCCCTGAAACGAAGGAGTGAACAATGAGCAATCCATTTCTGAAGCTCGCCGGCGTTACGCTGTTGGTGAGCATGGCTTCCTTCCACGTACAGGCCGCAAGCTCCGATGATTTCGTCGATGCCGCCACCGAGGCGGGCATCGCCGAAGTGGTGACCGGCAACCTGGCCCAGGAAAAATCCCAGAGCGCCGACATCAAGCAGTTCGCACAGCAGATGGTCACCGACCACACCAAGGCCAACCAGAAGCTCGGGGATATCGCCCGCAAGCTGGACATCAGCGTGCCCGACGAAGCGGCGCTGACCGACAAGGTCAAGAAGATGATCCTCGAATGGCGTGAAGAGTCGTTCGACAAGTCCTACGTCAACAACCAGGTCGATGCCCACGAAAAGGCGGTGGAGTTGTTCAAGAAAGAGGCCACCTCTTCCGACAAGCCTGAACTGAAGGCCTTCGCCAGTGACGCCTTGCCGACGCTGCAACACCACCTTGAGCAGGCCAAAGCCCTGCAGGCCAAGCACGGCAAGTAACCACGGCCGGCCAGTTGAAACCCAGGGGCCGCGCGGCGGCCCCGCGTTTATTGTCCCCTGGAAATTCGCGCCTCGATGTGCTGTATGGTTACCTGATCAATGCGGCACTGGCCCGGCCGCTACTTGACCATTAGGGGATTTACCATGCTGCGCGTGTTCGAACGATGGCTCGACCCATTCCCGCCCGATGAAGCCCCGCCGCCCCCGGTCGGCCTGCTGCGCTTCCTCTGGGCCTGCACGCGGGGAGCCCGCGGCTACATCCTCGCGCTTGCGCTGTTCAGCGCGGGTGTGTCGATCTATGAAGCCTGGCTTTTCTCCTTCCTCGGCCAGGTCGTCGACCTGCTCTCGACCTGGCAGACCGGCGACGCGGTGAGCAGCGAGGAAAGCCGCGTGCTGTGGAGTATCGGCCTGGTGCTGCTGGCCAGCATCGCGCTGGTGGCCCTGCGCACCCTGATGCAACACCAGGTATTGGCGATCAACCTGCCGCTGCGTTTGCGCTGGGACTTCCACCGCCTGATGCTGCGCCAAAGCCTGTCGTTCTTTTCCGATGAGTTCTCCGGCCGGGTCACCACCAAGGTGATGCAGACCGCGCTGGCCGTGCGCGAGGTGCTGTTCACGGTCATCGAGATCGTTCCCGGCATTGGCGTGTACTTCATCGCGATCATCGCCCTGGCCGGCGGTTTCGCCCTGAAGCTGATGCTGCCGTTCATTGCCTGGCTCGCGCTGTTCGGCCTGGCCATGCTGTACTTCGTGCCGCGCCTGGGCCAGGTCGGGCAAGAGCAGGCCCACGCGCGCTCGTCGATGACCGGGCGCATCTCCGATGCCTATACCAATATCACCACCGTGAAGCTGTTCTCCCACTCCAAGCGCGAGGCGCATTTTGCCCGTGCGGCGATGGAGGATTTCAAACAGACCGGCTTTCGCCAGATGCGCCTGGTCAGCCAGTTCGAGATCGTCAACCAGGCACTGGTGGTCGGCCTGATCCTGGGTGCTGGCGGCTATGCCTTGTGGCTGTGGCACCAGGGCGAGGTGGGCACCGGGGCGGTGGCGGCGATCACCGCCATGGCCTTGCGCATCAATGGCATGTCGCACTGGATCATGTGGCAGATGACCTCGCTGTTCGAGAACATCGGCACCGTGCAGGACGGCATGGCCACCCTGACCCGTGGCCCCAAGGTGCAGGATGCGCCGAACGCCGGGGCTCTGGTGACGTCCGGCGGCGCTGTGAGCTTCGACAATGTCAGTTTCAACTACAACGGTGAACGCCAGGTGCTCGATGGGCTGAACCTGCACATCCGACCCGGCGAGAAAGTCGGGCTGGTGGGCCGTTCCGGTGCCGGCAAGTCGACGTTGATCAACCTGCTGCTGCGCTTCTACGACGTCGACGGCGGCACCATCCGCATCGACGGGCAGAACGTCGCCAAGGTGACCCAGGACAGCCTGCGCAGCGCCATCGGCATGGTGACCCAGGATACTTCCCTGCTGCACCGCTCCATCCGCGACAACATTGCCTACGGCCGTCCCGAGGCGAGCGATGCGCAAATCCGCAACGCCGCGGTGAATGCCCAGGCCGACGGGTTCATCCAGCAGCTGAGCGACCGCCAGGGCCATAGCGGCTATGACACCCTGGTGGGCGAGCGCGGCATCAAGCTGTCCGGCGGCCAGCGCCAACGCATCGCCATTGCCCGGGTGATGCTCAAGAATGCGCCGATTCTGTTGCTGGACGAGGCCACCAGTGCGCTGGACTCGGAAGTCGAAGTGGCCATTCAGGAAAGCCTCGACGAGATGATGCAAGGGAAGACCGTGATCGCCATCGCCCATCGGCTCTCCACCATTGCGGCCATGGACCGGCTGATCGTGATGGATGAAGGGCGCATCATCGAACAAGGCACGCACAGTGAGTTGCTGGCCAAGAACGGCACGTATGCGCGGCTGTGGGAGCACCAGAGCGGGGGCTTTCTGGGCGAGGATCAGGGGCTGGCTCAGGCAATGGAATAGGTCTGTGTGGGGGGCAGAAGTGTCGCGGCGAATGATCGAGCGAGGGCTTTGCCCTCGATCGCCGGCAAGCCGGCTCCCACAGGAGTATCACCAGCCCCCAGGCTTGCGTTGTACCTGTGGGAGCCGCGCTTGCCGGCGATGGGCCGCGAAGCGGCCCCAACCTACAAGATGTCCACTTTGACTCGATAGCAGCGACTCTCGACTGACTGCTTTCGCCCCTTTGCAGCCGTTCAGGGTGTCTACGAAACCAATGTCGATTCAGTGCTATGCAGCTGTCGCCAGTAGAGTATTGACTGTTTGCCTTTGAACAATCGTGACATTCGCGGAGTTATCAGGAGCGACGCCATAGGCAGGCGCCGCCCAAGGCAAAGCAGCCGGCCACCAGGAACGTCCCTAGATTCAGCCAGCCAAGCACTACAAGCGTATCGGACACGCCCGACGCGTTGCTGCCGCCTATCCCGGCGCCACTGATGCCGAAGATGACCAGTCCTACCAACGGTGCAGTGATCAGGTAGAGCCCGCCAAGAAAGAGAAGTCGCCGCCGCGTCAGAAAGGTCCGAATGTCCTCGGATCGCCGCTTCATGCCGACGATCTTGCACGGCAATGTGACAAGTGACCCGAGCGCGTATAGCCACATGCCAAGAAACACGATTGCTACAAACTGCATGGTACTTATATCTCCTGGGGCTACCGTAGGGGGGGGCGCTGGCTGTGGAATCCATGCATCCATTATGGCCCGCATTACCGAGGATTCCGCGAGCGCAGTGGGGCCGAGCGGATCCGGGGTGGGAGCCGGCTTGCCGGCGATGAGGCCGGCACTGACAAAAGCGCTTTCGACAGTGGCCGCTTCGCGGTCTTTCCCCGCTCATTGAACTTCAGCGCACTATGATCTCGTCAGGAAAATAAACACCCATTGAACGGTTGCTACGTACCCCCAGCACCTCCCCTACCCTGCTCTGCACCACCGTCTGCCCGCCCTCTATGGGCGTTCCAGTACGTCGATCCTGGGCTTGTGCGTCCGGTGGCAGGCTGAACAGCATCTGGCCTTGATCATGGCTGACCTGGATGTCGGCAGGATAGTGAACAGGACCGAAGTCGAAGGGTTGGTTCGAGTAGCCTTCCCATGAGCGACCTTCCCCATAAGGCCGGTCCAGGATCATGTTCAGTGAGCGCAGTTCGATCCCCAGTACCTTGACCGGGCTTTCCTCGGACCTGGCCACCCAACCAGGGGTGTTGGAGAACACCCTTACCGGGCCAGGCCAGACAATGCCGCCCAGCTCGGTACCTGGCGCCAACGTGCATCGGCGCATTTTCCATTCGGAAAACGTGAAATGAGCACCGAACGGAAAGCCGAACTCGACCTCCCCAGGCTCACATTTCCATCCTGCCAGGTCATGGGCCGACACGGTCTCGACCGTCGCGAAACCATGCCCCTGCGCCAGTTTCAGACGACGCACGGGCATGCCCATGATGTGACCTGGCGTGCGGTCGAAATCAGCATGATCCAGGCTCTGCATGCCATAGGGCACGGGATCGCCGGACAGGTCGTTGAAAGGCTCCAGGTATTGCAGATGGACCCGCGTACCGGCCGGAAGCACCAGGTCGCCGAGCACTTCCTCGTGTTCGAGGCGGGGATTGTGCGCACGCCAGTCCTGCCAGTGCTCGTACATGAACTGGACATACAGTCCGCTGCCTGCAGCCAGCAGCACCACGAGAATGCCGAACCGCCAACGCCTGGCCAGCATGTAGCGCCGGCAACGGGGGATCAGCAGTGCCAGCAGGCAGGCGATGAGCAACCAGAGAAAGACTTCGGAAAAGAGGTAGATCATGTAGCCAAGCAGCATGGCCGGCATGGAGACAGGAATCATGGGACCGTCCTTGTGCACCCTGATGTAGACGGCGCAGAATAAATCAAGCTCGGCGCTGTCCCAAGCCCTGATCTTTCAAGGAAACCCCTCGGCATGATGCCCGATGACACTTTACGGTTTACCCGCTGGGTTGCCGGCTTCTCGATCACGACCGTGATCCTTGGCCTAATCCTGGCCTTGTATGTGTTGCAATCGCCAACCTCTTCCCCCATCGACATTTCAGGCTTCCTGGCGCTCGCCGTACTGTGGCTCGCCAACGCGGTCTCGATGCTGTCGAACGGGGTCTACTGGTTTATCCGCCGATGGCCGAAATGGCTTTTGCCGACCCTCGTGATCCAGCTGGCCCTGGCGGTGATCGGGCTGCTTCCCTTGATCTGGCCCGATGACTACTTCAGGTGAACATGCCCACAAGAATTCTGCTGATCGCAACATTGCTTTCGCTCGGTGGCTGTTTCAGCGCGCTTGGTCACTTGAGCGGCGACCGCTGCGTGTACTACGGCACCCGCACATCCTGGGCGTGGGCGAATCACCCCGACACCCTGAGTGGCTGGCCGTTTCTGATCGACACGCCCTTCTCGTTTGCCCTGGATACCGTGCTGCTGCCCTATGACCTCACGGCCTTCCTGCCGGAAGGCATGGGCGGCGACCATAAAGCGTGCGTGATCTCGGGGGGGTTGCACGTCATGTGATCAATCCATGTATTCAGGCAGTGCCGCTCTCGATCCAAAGCCATCTTCCTGAGACGCAGCCAGTGCGCTTCTACACGGAGATAAATGAGCCTCCCTGATCACGAATTCTTCAAGATGGCCTCAAAATGCGACTGACCTGCGATGCTCAGCCGTTGCCACCACCTTGCCGCGCTTGAGCACCATCAGCCGTGTCGGCAGGTCGAGAATGACATCGGCCACCGCACGGCAATCGACCATCACCAGGTCGGCATCGTTGCCCGCCGCCAAACCGTGCCGTTTCAACCCCAAGGCTTTGGCAGGGTTCGTGGTGAGCATCGACAACACGGTGGCCTGATCATCCGCGCCGCCCAAGTGGCACGCGGGAATGGCCAGTTGCGCAATGTGCAACAGGTCGCCCGTGCCATACGGTGTGAATGCATTGCGGATGTTGTTGGTGGCCAGGCAAACCGTGACACCGCCGTCGCGCAGCGCACGCACAGGTGTCAGGGTGCGTCTTACATTGTGACTGTCACCCCGAGCGCCCAGGTGCAGGTCGGTGGCGGGCAGGCACATCACGCTGATGTCGGCCTCACGCAGCAACGCAATGACCTGTGCCTGTCGCGCTGGCGAGACGGCGGCCAGGCTGGTCAGATGCCCAACGCAGACCCGCCCTTGGTAGCCGTCGGCAATGGTTCGACGTGCCACGTACTCGATGGTCATGTGCTCGGCGTCATCGGCGAAGTCCTGGTGCAAGTCGATGTCCTTGCCGTAGCGCTTGGCCAAGTCAAAGACGAAATCAATGTGCTCCAGCGGCGACACGTCGTTGTAGGGAATGCCGCCCACCACATCGGCCCCCATCTCCATTGCCTGGGCCATCATGGCCTGCATGCCGGGCAACTTGAGAATGCCTTCCTGCGGAAAGGCCACGACCTGGATGTCGATCACCTCGCGAAATGCCTCGCGCAGCTCCAGCACCACTTCGAGCCCGGTGAAACCTTGGGCTGGGTCGAACTCGGCATGGGCACGCACATGGGTGGTACCCGCCTGAACCAGGGCGCGCAGCACCTGGATCGAACGTTCGCGGATATCTTCACGGGTCAGTGTGGGCTTCAGTTCGGCAGTGACGGCGATCGCTTCCTTCAAGGTGCCGGAACGATTGGCCTTGCGCTGTATGACGTTGGCTTTTTCCAGGTGCAGGTGGCCTTCGACAAACCCAGCAACAAGCACATTGCCGTCGCCTTGGATTTCGTGCGCTGCCGTGACGGCGATGTGTGGCGCGATCTCGGCGATCTTGCCTGCCTGCACGGCCACATCTACCAGTGGCTGGGCGTCGTCAATGCGTACATTTCGAAAGATAAGGTCCATCAACTTCAGTCCTCACGTTGGGTGCTGCAGCGAAGCGAAGGTCGGGCTCAGTTGTTGGCCATCGCCACGTTGCACAGCCCGCCGAGTATCAATGCGAACAATGCTGTCAATTTCGATCACCTTCAGGTTGTGGCTCCGCCGCCAGTGCGGCC
>NZ_AKJC01000141.1 GCF_000282535.1 Pseudomonas sp. GM84
GTTCGTCGCCAGCTTCATCGGCCAGGGCTATTTCATCCGTGGTCAGATGAGCAGCCATGAGGCGGTCAATACCGAGCTGGGCGAGTTGCGTGGCAACCGCGCCTACATCATGGCGCCCGGCAGTTCGGTGGACGTGCTGCTGCGCCCTGACGATATCGTCCATGCGCCAGACAGCGCACTGCGCGCCAACATCGTCGGCAAGAGTTTCCTCGGCGCTTCCACTTTGTACCGCCTGCAGCTGCCGACCGGCAGCCAGCTGGAAGCGATCTTCCCAAGCCATATCGACCATCAGCTGGGCGAGGATGTGGGGATTGCCGTCAAAGCCGACCACCTGGTGCTGTTCCCGGTGCCGGGCAGTGTCGCGGCGCAATTGCCGCGGCAAGAGAATGGGGTTCGTCGCTACAGTTCGGCGACCTGATCACCAAGCGGGGGCTGCAGTGCAGCCCCTGCTGCTTTCTAGCCTCGGCCAATCCCGGCGAACTTGCCCTGGGTATGCTCGGCCAGCACCGTCGCTGCCAACTCGACTTCCAGCCCCCGCCGTCCTGCGCTGACATGGATGGTTGCAAAGTTCTGCGCAGAGTCATCGATGAACGTGCGCAGGCGTTTTTTCTGCCCAAGCGGGCTGATGCCTCCTACCAGGTAACCCGTGGCGCGCTGCGCGGCCGCAGGGTCGGCCATTTCGCACTTCTTCACGCCAGCGGCATGGGCCAACGCCTTGAGGTCCAGCGTGCCGACCACAGGCACTACCGCCACCAGCAACTCGCCCTTCTCGCTGCTCGCCAGCAAGGTCTTGAACACCTGCTGCGGATCGAGCCCCAGCTTTTCGGCCGCCTCCAGCCCGTATGACGCCGACTTGGGGTCATGTTCATAACTGTGCACACGGTGCTCGGCGCGGGCTTTTTTCAAGAGGTCGAGGGCGGGGGTCATGCAAGGCTCCGGTCAGGGGACAGGTCGGCGGCTACTTTAGGACAATTCCCACATCCCAGCCAGTTCATCGCTTACGCGCCTGTCTAGCGTGCGGATTCGAACCCTTATCTAGCGCTCATAACGTGACCAGTGGTTCACTTTCGACCTTTGACATATGCGTTTCTTGTCTATATTTTTTCGTTTCTGAATAATTGGTGCACTTATAAGGTGCATTCCTGTATCCGCCCGGGGTCGATGGAGATAGACACCGGGCCTTGCTGTCGAGCGCCACGCGCCTCACAACAAAAAAAACGAGGTCATACATGACGACTGCGCTACGCGAACCCACACTGTCCAGCCAATGCCTGGCCGAATTTCTCGGCACAGCGCTGCTCATTTTCTTCGGCACCGGTTGTGTCGCCGCCCTCAAGGTCGCGGGCGCCAGCTTTGGGCTGTGGGAAATCAGCATCATCTGGGGGGTCGGCGTGAGCATGGCGATCTACCTCACCGCCGGGATTTCCGGCGCACACCTGAACCCGGCCGTGAGCATTGCGCTCACCCTGTTCGCCGGCTTCGACAAGCGCAAGCTGCCGTTCTACATGCTTGCCCAGGTCGGTGGTGCGTTCTGCGGCGCGGCGCTGGTCTACACCTTGTACAGCAACCTGTTCTTCGATTTCGAACAAGCCCACGCCATGCTGCGTGGCAGCAGCGAGAGCCTGGAGCTGGCCTCGGTGTTCTCCACCTATCCACACCCGTTACTGTCCACTGGCCAGGCATTTCTGGTCGAAGTGGTGATCACCGCCATCCTCATGGCCGTAATCATGGCCCTGACCGACGACAACAATGGCCTCCCACGTGGAGCAATGGCCCCTCTGTTGATCGGCTTGCTGATCGCGGTGATCGGCAGCGCCATGGGCCCGCTGACGGGCTTTGCGATGAACCCCGCGCGCGACTTCGGGCCAAAACTGATGACGTTCCTGGCCGGCTGGGGCGAAATCGCCTTCACTGGCGGTCGGGACATCCCTTATTTCCTGGTTCCGGTGTTTGCACCGATCCTCGGCGCTTGCCTGGGTGCCGCGACCTATCGCGGCCTGATCGCCCGCAACCTGCCGACGACGACAATCGCGAATCCAGAGACAAACGACAATTGCCAGGGCGATACTCAAGCCAACTGATGCTGACGCCCTGTCCTCCTTATTTTGCAAGGCCTACGACCATGACAGACACCCAGGATAAGAACTACATCATCGCCCTGGACCAGGGAACTACCAGTTCGCGGGCCATCATTTTCGACCGCGACGCCAATGTGGTCGGGACCTCCCAGCGCGAGTTCGCCCAGCATTACCCACAAGCCGGCTGGGTCGAACACGACCCGATGGAAATTTTCGCCACCCAGAGCGCGACCATGGTCGAGGCCCTGGCCCAGGCGGGTATCAGCCATGCCCAGGTCGCCGCGCTGGGCATCACCAACCAGCGTGAAACCACGGTGGTGTGGGACAAGGAAACCGGTCGCCCGGTGTACAACGCCATTGTCTGGCAATGCCGCCGCAGCACCGAAATCTGCGCGCAGCTCAAGCGTGACGGGCATGAAGACTACATCCGCGAAACCACCGGCCTGGTCACCGATCCGTACTTCTCGGGCACCAAGCTCAAGTGGATCCTGGACAATGTCGAAGGTGCCCGCGAGCGTGCCGAACGTGGCGAACTGCTGTTCGGCACCGTCGATACCTGGCTGATCTGGAAGTTCTCCGGCGGCAAGGTGCATGTCACCGACTACACCAACGCCTCGCGCACGCTGATGTTCAACATCCATAGCCTGCAGTGGGACGACAAGCTGCTGGAAATCCTGGGTATTCCTCGGCAGATGCTGCCTGACGTACGGCCTTCGTCGGAAGTCTATGGCCATACCAAGAGCGGTATCCCCATCGCCGGTATCGCCGGTGATCAGCAGTCCGCATTGTTCGGCCAGATGTGCGTGGAGCCCGGCCAGGCCAAGAACACCTACGGCACCGGCTGCTTCCTGCTGATGAACACGGGCGACAAGGCGGTGAAGTCATCCCATGGCCTGCTCACGACCATCGCCTGCGGCCCGCGGGGCGAAGTGGCCTATGCGCTGGAGGGCGCAGTGTTCAACGGCGGTTCCACCGTGCAATGGCTGCGCGATGAACTGAAGATCGTCAACGATGCCCTCGATACCGAGTACTTCGCGAGCAAGGTCAAGGACAGCAACGGCGTGTACCTGGTGCCTGCCTTCACCGGCCTGGGCGCCCCCTACTGGGACCCGTATGCGCGTGGCGCACTGTTCGGCCTGACCCGTGGGGTGAAGGTCGACCACATCATCCGCGCCGCGCTGGAGTCCATCGCCTACCAGACCCGTGACGTGCTCGACGCCATGCAACAGGACTGCGGCCAGCGCCTGTCCGAGTTGCGCGTGGACGGTGGCGCAGTGGCCAACAACTTCCTCATGCAGTTCCAGGCCGACATTCTCGGCACCTGCGTAGAGCGCCCGCAAATGCGCGAAACCACCGCGCTTGGCGCTGCCTACCTGGCGGGCCTGGCCTGTGGTTTCTGGAGCGGTCTGGACGAGCTGCGCGACAAGGCGATCATCGAGCGCGAGTTCAGCCCGCAGCTGGACGAGTCGCAGAAGGAAAAACTGTACGCTGGCTGGCGCAAGGCGGTCGATCGTACCCGTGATTGGGAAGATCACGAGGCCTGACCGGGTCAGGGCTGCTGCGCAGCCCATCGGCGCGGTTCGTCGCCACGACAAGCCGGCTCCCACACCCGGTCAGCACTGTTCCAGAGATAGGCGCTGTACCTGTGGGAGCCGGCTTGCCGGCGATGGGCCGCATAGCGGCCCCAATAGTCTACTGGTCGCCACTCCCTTCCTACGGCATCATTGCAGAATTTGTCCGGCAGCCCAGAAGGACCGCCCATGAATCTGCCCCCACGCCAACAACAAATTCTCGAGCTGGTCCGCGAACGCGGCTACGTCAGCATCGAGGAAATGGCGCAGCTGTTCATCGTCACCCCGCAAACCATCCGCCGCGATATCAATCAGCTGGCTGAACTCAACCTGCTGCGCCGTTATCACGGTGGAGCAGCCTACGACTCGAGCATCGAAAACACCGCCTACGCCATGCGCGCCGACCAGATGCGCGATGAGAAGCAGCGCATCGCCGAAGCCGTGGCCCGGCAGATCCCAGACCATGCCTCAGTGTTCATCAACATCGGCACCACCACCGAGTCCATCGCCCGTGCCCTGCTCAACCACAATCACCTCAAGGTCATCACCAACAACCTGCACGTAGCCGCGATACTGGCCGCCAAGGATGACTTCGAAGTACTGGTCGCTGGCGGCACGGTGCGCCGTGACGGCGGCGTGGTCGGCCAAGCCAGCGTCGACTTCATCAACCAGTTCAAGGTCGACTTCGCACTGGTCGGCATCAGCGGCATCGACGAAGACGGCAGCCTGCTGGACTTCGACTATCAGGAAGTGCGCGTTTCCCAGGCGATCATCACCAACGCACGGCAAGTGATCCTGGCGGCCGACTCCAGCAAGTTCGGACGCAACGCCATGGTGCGGCTGGGCTCGATCAGCCTGGTCGATTGCCTGGTGACCGACCTGCCGCCGACCCCGGCGCTGAACCAGTTGCTCAATCAGTACAAGATCCGCCTCGAGGTGGTTTGAGGTGTAGTGGGGATTCATGTGCGGGGCTTGGGATCGCTGGCGCTCTTGAGATCGAGCGCCGCCCGCGCGGCGCTCGATTTCTGCATCACCCAAAGCCCCAAGCCTGGCTCCAAAATTTTCGTAATTGTTCACTTTATTGTCATCTGATCAGCTTTTTCTATAAAGACTGACTGGCGACCGGCTTTCTCTTGCGCTAGTATTTTCGTAAACGAACATCAATGTTCATATTCGATGTGCACAGCCCCAGGAGGCCTTGCCCGTGTCCCAACCCGTTTCGTCCCAGCCCCCACTCGCCGACTGCTATGACCTCGCCGTGATCGGCGGTGGCATCAATGGCGTGGGCATCGCTGCCGACGCCGCCGGACGTGGCCTGAAGGTGTTTCTCTGCGAAAAGGACGACCTCGCACAGCACACGTCGTCGGCCAGTAGCAAGCTGATCCACGGTGGCCTGCGTTACCTCGAACATTACGAATTCCGCCTGGTGCGCGAGGCACTGGCAGAACGGGAAGTGCTGTTGGCCAAGGCCCCGCACATCGTCAAACCGATGCGTTTCGTGCTGCCCCACCGCCCGCACCTGCGCCCGGCGTGGATGATCCGTGCCGGCCTGTTCCTGTATGACCACCTGGGCAAGCGCAAGCGCCTGGGCGCCTCGCGCAGCCTGCGCTTCGGCCCGGGCTACCCGCTCAAGCCGTCGATCACCCGCGGTTTCGAATACGCCGACTGCGCCGTCGACGACGCCCGCCTGGTAGTGCTCAATGCCATGGCCGCGCGGGAGAACGGTGCGCATATCCAGACCCGCACTCGCTGCCTGCGTGCCGAACGCAGCGACGGCCTGTGGCTGGTCGAACTGCAGCATGCCGACGGCAGCCTGCAGACCATCCGCGCGCGCGCCCTGGTCAATGCCGCGGGCCCGTGGGTCGCCAGCTTCATCAAGGACGATCTCAAGCTCGACGCGCCCTATGGCATCCGCCTGATCCAGGGCAGCCACCTGATCGTGCCGCGCCTCTACGAGGGCGAACATGCCTACATCCTGCAGAACGAAGATCAGCGCATCGTCTTCTGCATTCCTTACCTGGACCGCTTCACCCTGATCGGCACCACCGACCGCGAATACAGCGGCGATCCGGCCAAGGTCGCGATCACCGAGCAGGAAACCGACTACCTGCTCAAGGTGGTCAATGCCCACTTCAACCACCAACTGAGCCGCGCCGACATCCTGCACACCTATTCCGGTGTGCGACCGCTGTGCAACGACGAGTCGGACAACCCTTCGGCCGTCACCCGCGACTACACCCTGGCGACGTCCGTCAGCGAGGGCCAGGCACCCCTGCTGTCGGTGTTCGGCGGCAAGCTGACCACGTACCGCAAGCTGGCCGAGTCGGCCATGGATGAGCTCAAGCCCTACTTCAGCCAGATGCGTGGCAGCTGGACCGCCAGCGCACCCCTGCCGGGCGGCGAAAACATGAGCACCGTGCCAGCCCTGGTCGACGCCGTGATGGCGCGCTGCGGCTGGCTGCCTGTGGACATCGCCAAACGCTGGGCGCTGACTTACGGTAATCGCGTATGGCGTCTGCTCGAAGGTGTAGAAGGGCCTCATGACCTGGGCCAGGCCATCGGTGGAGGTCTGTTCAGCCGCGAGGTGGATTACCTGCGCAGCGAGGAATGGGCCAACAGCGCCGAAGACATCCTCTGGCGGCGGACCAAGTTGGGCCTGTTCACCACCGAGGCCGAACAGCAGGCACTGCGCGAGTACCTGCAACGGCTGCCGGCGCAGATTCGCGCGGCCTGACGTTCAATGACCGCCCCGCACCGGGGCGGTTTTCTCATTCCAGGGCGCTCGCCCTCCCGCCACTCATTCGGATTTCCGAACAGGCATCCGCCATTCGTTCGGAAGTCCGTGCGCCCTATTCCCCGCAAAAGCGCCATAAATCCTTCATCCCCAGCATTTTCGGGAGGTTATGATCGAGGGAAGGGCTTGGCACGAGTCATGCTCTACACTTGGAAGCCGAATGCACACCGCTTCATGCTGTATCCGTTGAACGAAAGAGTCCGCCAACGGCTCCATAAAAAAAACAAACATGTCGAGGAAAATTTGATGCGCATCGTTCGTCAATTGCTGGGCGCCGCCATCGCGGCTGCAGTCATCGCTTCGCCGGCCATGGCCGAGGAGCTGACCGGCACCCTGAAGAAGATCAAGGATTCGGGCACCATCACCCTGGGGCACCGTGACTCCTCCATTCCATTTTCCTACCTGGCCGGCAAGCCCGAGCCCGTGGGCTACTCGCATGACATCCAGCTGGCTGTCGTCGACGCCCTGAAGAAGCAACTGGGTACGGACATCAAGGTCCGCTACAACCTGGTCACCTCGCAAACCCGCATCCCGCTGGTGCAGAACGGCACCGTCGACCTGGAGTGCGGCTCCACCACCAACAACGTCGAGCGCCAGCAGCAGGTCGGCTTCTCGGTGGGCATCTTCGAAGTCGGTACCCGCCTGCTGACCAAGGTCAAGGACGGTCAGCCTTCCTACAAGGACTTCCCGGACCTGGCTGGCAAGAACGTGGTGACCACCGCCGGCACCACTTCCGAACGCATCCTCAAGGCGATGAACGCCGACAAGCAGATGAAGATGAACGTGATTTCCGCCAAGGACCACGGTGAAGCCTTCAACATGCTCGAAAGCGGCCGCGCCGTGGCCTTCATGATGGACGACGCCCTGCTCGCCGGTGAAATGGCCAAGGCCCGCAAGCCGGCCGACTGGGTCATCACCGGCACGCCGCAGTCGTATGAAATCTACGGCTGCATGGTGCGCAAGGATGACGCAGCGTTCAAGAAAGCGGTCGACGACGCCATCGTTGCCTACTTCAAGTCGGGCAAAGTCAACGAGAGCTACGACAAGTGGTTCCAGCAGCCGATCCCGCCAAAGGGTCTGAACCTGCAGTTCCCGATGAGCGACGAGCTGAAAAAACTGATCGCCGAGCCGACCGACAAGGCCGCGGACGAGAAGAAGTCCTGATCCTCAGCTAGTGGCCTGGTGCGCTCGCGCACGAATCAATTCTGCAGGCCACTCATTAGTGTCTAACCTTTCATCCGAGGGCGCCATGCGCCCCCGGATGCTCGAAGGTGCCCGTGAAACAACCGTCTGAGGGGAAATCCCGATGAATTACAACTGGGACTGGGGCGTGTTCTTCAAGTCCACCGGCGTGGGCAGCGAAACCTATCTGGACTGGTACATCACCGGCCTGGGCTGGACCATCGCCATCGCCATTTCCGCCTGGATCATCGCCTTGCTGCTGGGGTCGGTGCTCGGCGTCATGCGTACCGTGCCGAATCGCCTGGTATCGGGCATCGCCACTGCCTATGTGGAACTGTTCCGCAACGTGCCGCTGCTGGTGCAGCTGTTCATCTGGTACTTCCTGGTACCGGACCTGCTGCCCGAAGGCCTGCAGGAATGGTTCAAGCAGGACCTCAACCCGACGACTTCGGCGTTGATCAGCGTGGTTATCTGCCTGGGCCTGTTCACCGCCGCCCGCGTCTGCGAGCAGGTGCGCACCGGCATCCAGGCGCTGCCCAAGGGCCAGGAAGCCGCCGCCCGCGCCATGGGCTTCAGCTTGCCGCAAATCTACAACAACGTGCTGCTGCCCCAGGCCTACCGGATCATCATTCCGCCGCTTACCTCCGAGTTCCTCAACGTATTCAAGAACTCCTCGGTAGCGTCGCTGATCGGCCTGATGGAACTGCTGGCACAGACCAAGCAGACCGCCGAGTTCTCGGCCAACCTGTTCGAGGCGTTCACCCTGGCCACGCTGATCTACTTCACCCTGAACATGGGCCTGATGCTGCTCATGCGCATGGTCGAGAAGAAGGTAGCCGTGCCTGGCCTGATTTCCGTGGGAGGCAAGTAAATGGACATGGATTTCAGCGAAATCATCCCCGCCCTGCCCGCCCTCTGGGAAGGCATGGTCATGACCCTCAAGCTGATGGTCATGGGCGTGGTCGGCGGTATCGTGCTCGGCACCATCCTGGCACTGATGCGCCTGTCGTCGAACAAGTGGCTGTCGCGGCTGGCAGGTGTCTACGTCAACTACTTCCGCTCGATCCCGCTGCTGCTGGTGATCACCTGGTTCTACCTGGCGGTGCCGTTCGTGCTGCGCTGGATCACCGGCGAGGACACCCCGGTGGGTGCCTTCACCTCCTGCGTGGTCGCCTTCATGATGTTCGAGGCCGCGTACTTCTGCGAAATCGTCCGCGCCGGTGTGCAGTCGATCTCCAAAGGGCAGATGGGCGCCGCGCAGGCACTGGGCATGAACTACGCGCAAACCATGCGCCTGATCATCCTGCCCCAGGCCTTCCGCAAGATGACCCCGCTGCTGCTGCAGCAGAGCATCATCCTGTTCCAGGACACCTCGCTGGTGTACACCGTGGGCCTGGTGGACTTCCTCAACTCGGCACGTTCCAACGGCGACATCATCGGGCGCTCCCATGAGTTCCTGATCTTCGCCGGGATCGTCTACTTCCTCGTCAGCTTCTCCGCTTCGTGGCTGGTCAAGCGCCTGCAAAAAAGGATCACCGTATGATTTCCATCAAGAACGTCAACAAGTGGTACGGCGACTTCCAGGTACTGACCGACTGCAGCACCGAGGTCAAGAAGGGTGAAGTGGTGGTGGTCTGCGGCCCGTCGGGCTCGGGCAAGTCCACCCTGATCAAGTGCGTCAATGCCCTGGAGCCCTTCCAGAAGGGTGACATCGTGGTCGACGGCACCTCGATCGCCGACCCGAAGACCAACCTGCCGAAGCTGCGCTCGCGGGTGGGCATGGTGTTCCAGCACTTCGAGCTGTTCCCGCACCTGACCATCACCGAGAACCTGACCATCGCCCAGCGCAAGGTGCTGGGCCGCAGCGAGGCGGAAGCCTCCAAGAAAGGCCTGGCCCTGCTCGACCGCGTCGGCCTCAGCGCGCATGCCAAGAAGCACCCTGGCCAGCTCTCCGGCGGCCAGCAGCAGCGTGTGGCGATCGCCCGCGCCCTGGCAATGGACCCGATCGTCATGCTGTTCGACGAACCCACCTCGGCGCTGGACCCGGAAATGGTCAGCGAGGTACTGGACGTGATGGTACAGCTGGCCCACGAAGGCATGACCATGATGTGCGTGACCCACGAGATGGGCTTTGCCCGCAAGGTCGCCAACCGGGTCATCTTCATGGACAAGGGCAGCATCATCGAAGACTGCACCAAGGAAGAGTTCTTCGGTGACCAGAACGCCCGCGACCAACGCACCCAGCACTTCCTCAGCAAGATCCTGCAACACTAAGTCGGCCACAGTGTCCGCTGCCCCTGCATTCATCGGGCAGCGGACGCTGGTCGTGACAAGGCCACTGTGATGAAATGCGACCCCTCGCTTCTTCGCCCTGCCAAACCTGCCGTGAAATCCCGCCTGATCCGTCAATTGCTGCTGCCGCCGCTGGTCATCCTGCTGATGGTCGGCCTGGGCCTGGCCGGCTACCTGATCAGCGAAAGCAACGGCATCCGCACCCTCAGCGAAAACGGCGAACGCCAGCTGGAGCTGCACGCGCGCACGGTCGAGAGCGAAATCAGCAAGTACACCTACCTGCCGAGCCTGCTGGAGCTGGAAGACAGCGTGTCGCAGCTGCTCACCGACCCCGACGGTGCCAACCGGCAAATCGTCAACGAATACCTCGAAGGCCTGAACCGGCGCAGCCGCAGCCGGGCGATCTTCGTCCTGGATACCAACGGCCGCGTACAAGCCACCAGCAACTGGCGCGATCCCGACTCATTCCTCGGTGAGGACCTGTCGTTCCGTGCCTACTTCCAGAACGCCGTGCGCGGCGAACCGGGGCGCTTCTACGGCATCGGCAGCACCACCGGCGAAGCCGGCTACTTCCTGGCCCATGGCCTGGAAGAGCACGGCAAGATCATCGGCGTGGCGGTGATCAAAGTGCGCCTGGACACCCTGGAGGAACGCTGGCAACGGGCTCGCCTGGAAGCCTTCGTCAGCGACGAGAACGGCATCATCATCCTGTCCAGCGACCCCGCGCGGCGGCTGAAATCGGTACGCCCGCTAACCCCGCAGATCAAGGAGCGCCTGGCGCGCAGCCTGCAATACTACTGGTGGCCGCTCAACGAGTTGCAGCCCCTGGCCCGCGAGACCCTGGCCGATGGCGTGGAAAAGCTCACGTTCCCGACCAACAGCGAAACCGCCCAGGGCAAGCCCCGTGAAGTGGCCTACCTGGCACAAACGCGGCGGCTGGTCGATACGCCGTGGCATTTCACCTTGCTCACGCCTTTACAGGACCTGCGCCGCGAATCGATGGTGCAAGGCATTCTGGTGGGCGTGGCGTTCGCCTTGCTGGCGATCCTCGGCATCGCCTGGAACGAGCGGCGCAAGGTGGTCGCCACCCGCCTGGCTGCCCGTGAAGCGCTGGAAGAAGCCAACAGCCAGCTGGAGCGGCGCATCGCCGACCGGACCGCCGACCTGCGCGCCAGTAACGAACGACTCAAGGGCCAGATCCGCGAACGTCGGCACGCCGAACAGACCTTGCGCCACGCCCAGGACGAACTGGTACAGGCTGGCAAACTGGCGGCCATCGGGCAGATGTCCACCAGCATCGCCCACGAACTCAACCAGCCGCTGGCGGCACTGCGTACCTTGTCCGGCAACACGGTGCGCTTCCTCGAACGCGGCGCGCTGGAAACCGCCAGCACCAACCTGCGCACCATGAACGACCTGATCGACCGCATGGGCCGCATCACCGCCAGCCTGCGCTCGTTTGCCCGACGCGGCGACGACACCGGCCAGGCATCGCTGGCCAAGGCCGTCGACGCCACGCTGCAAGTGCTTGCCAACCGAATCAGCGCCTGCCACTTGCAACTGCACAGCCAGTTCGAGGACCACCAACTGGCCATCGACCAGACGCGGCTGGAGCAGATCCTGGTCAACCTGATCGGCAACGCCCTCGATGCCATGGCCTCCCAGCCGCTGCCTGAGCTGTGGCTCGAAGGTGAGCTGCAAGGCGACAAGTATCGCCTGCGGGTACGCGATAATGGCCACGGTATCGACGCCGAAGCGCGCAAGCACCTGTTCGAACCCTTCTTCACCACCAAACCCGGCGAACACGGCCTGGGCCTGGGCCTGACCCTGTCGGCGAGCCTCGCCGCCGCCGCCAAGGGCAGCCTGAACGTCGAGCACCCCGCCAACGGCGGAACCGCCTTCGTCCTGGCCCTGCGCCTGGTCACGCCCCCTAGCGAAACGGCAGATCATCCATGAACCCAGCACCCCTTACCGTCCTGATCGTCGAAGACGACCCGCATGTGCTGCTCGGCTGCCAGCAAGCCCTGGCCCTGGAAGACATCGCCTGCGAAGGGGTCGGCAGCGCCGAGCAGGCCCTTGAACGCATCGGTGATGACTTCGCCGGTATCGTCGTCAGCGACATTCGCCTGCCAGGCATCGACGGCCTGGAACTGCTCAACCGCCTCAAGGCCCGTGACCGCAGCCTGCCCGTGGTGTTGATCACCGGCCACGGCGATATCGACATGGCCGTCGGCGCCATGCGCAACGGCGCCTACGACTTCATGGAGAAACCCTTCTCGCCAGAACGCCTGGTCGAGGTGGTCAGGCGTGCCCTGGAACAGCGCGGGTTGTCCCGCGAGGTATTTGCCCTGCGCCGCCAGCTGGCCGAGCAGAGCAGCCTGGAGGGGCGCATCATTGGCCGCTCGCCGGCCATGGAGCACTTGCGCGAACTGATCACCAACGTGGCCGACACTTCGGCCAACGTACTGATCGAAGGCGAAACCGGTACGGGCAAGGAGCTTGTCGCACGCTGCCTGCACGATTTCAGCCGACGCCAGGGCCAGCCTTTCGTCGCGCTGAACTGCGGCGGGCTGCCGGAGAACCTGTTCGAGAGCGAAATTTTCGGCCACGAAGCCAATGCCTTTACCGGCGCCGGCAAGCGTCGCATTGGCAAGATCGAGCATGCCAATGGCGGCACGCTGTTCCTCGACGAGGTCGAGAGCATGCCCATCAACTTGCAGATCAAGCTGCTGCGCGTACTCCAGGAGCGCACCCTGGAGCGTTTGGGCTCGAACCAGAGCATCCCGGTGGACTGCCGGGTGATCGCCGCGACCAAAGCCGACCTGGCCAGCCTGGGCCAGAGCGGCCAGTTCCGCAGCGACCTCTACTATCGGCTGAACGTGGTCACCCTGGAATTGCCACCCCTGCGTGAGCGCCGCGAAGACATTCGCCAGTTGTTCGAGCACTTCCTGCAGCAATCGGCGTTGCGCTTCGATCGGGAGTTGCCGCAACTGGACAGCCAGACCCTTTCGCGGCTGATGTCCCACGACTGGCCGGGGAACGTGCGCGAGCTGCGCAACGTTGCCGAACGCTTCGCGCTGGGCCTGCCTGCCTTCAAGAAGAGTCCGAGCGGTGGCGCCAGCCAGGGGCTTGGCTTTGCCGAAGCGGTGGAGGCCTTCGAACGCAACCTGCTCAGCGACGCCCTGCAGCGTACCGGCGGCAATCTCAGCCAGGCCAGCCAGGAACTGGGGATGGCCAAGACCACGTTGTTCGACAAGGTGAAGAAATACGGCCTGGGCTGAGATCGGCAAGGGAGCTGCGGGAGCAACTGCCTTGCTCAGTGTCTAAACGCTGACGCGATTCCTGTAGGAGCCGGCTTGCCGGCGATGAGGCCGGGACAGGCACGACGATGTAGCCTGTGCGGGCCCTATCGCCGGCAAGCCGGCTCCCACAGGTATCGGCGCAGGCTTCTCGATCTGAGCCGCTACAGGCCGGCGATGTGCGTCACGTCCTGCCGGTGCGCTTGCAGGTAAGGCAACACCGCCCCCAGCAACGGCGCCTTGAACGGCTCCTGAAAACGATGCGCCAACCCCGGAATCAGCCGTAGCTGGCTACCCTGGATATGCGCCGCCAGGTGCACCCCATGCATCACCGGCAACAACGGATCGGCCGTGCCGTGCACCACCAGCGTCGGCACGCGCAGTTGATTGAGCAGCTCAACCCGACTGGGCTCGGCAAGGATCGCCATGATCTGGCGCTTGGCACCCTCGGGGTTGAACGCACGGTCATAGGCCACTGCAGCCTGCTGCAACAAAGCGGCCCGGTCATCATGCACCTGCGGGCTGCCCAATGCCGCCAGCAGGTCAGCCTGCTGCTCGATGGCCACCTCGCGGTTCGGCGCACTGCGCCGGGCCAACAGCTGCACCAGGGCAGGGTCCGGCGCCGGCAGGCCTGCCGCGCCAGAGCTGGACATCACCAGCGTCAGGCTGCGCACCCGTTCCGGCGCCATCGCCGCCAGGTGCTGGGCGATCATCCCGCCCATGCTGACACCCAGCACATGGAATTGACGAATGCCCATGGCGTCCATCAGGCGCAAACCATCACCGGCCATGTCGGTCAGGGTATAGGGCGCGGTAACCGGCAAGCCCAGCTTGTAGCGCAGCAACTGAACCGTCAGGTTGGCCGTGGGCGGCAGCTGGTTCCAGCGTGACAGGCCGACATCGCGGTTGTCGTAACGGATAACCCGAAAGCCCTGGCGGCACAACGCCTCGACCACATCGTCCGGCCAGTGAATGAGCTGGCCTCCCAGGCCCATGACCAGCAACAAGGCCGGATCACGCGGCGCCCCGACGCTCTGGTAGGCCAGGCTCAGTTCGCCAATTTCGGCCCTTTGCACCGGCACCTGGGCATCGCAGCGGTTGTCGGCGAAGCTGGCCGACACGCTGAACACGAAAAAGAAAATGACCCAAAAAACGCGCATGTAAGAAAACCAGAATGCAGATCCCCAGTAGAGCGCGAGTCTGATGACTTTCATTCAAGCGCGCTGCCACAGTTCAGTGACAGTTTGATGAACCCTGCCGAGCGGTTGATCCAAGGTTCAGTCGACAGTGAGGGGCAACATGAGAGAAACTCAACTTAATCCCTGTTTCCTCAAATTTTCTCTCGGAGTCTGCTGTGCTGGAGATCCGCCACCTGAAAACCCTTCATGCCCTGCGCGAGGCCGATAGCCTGGTGGAGGCCGCCGAACGCCTGCACCTGACGCAATCGGCGCTGTCGCACCAGTTCAAGGAGCTGGAAGAGCGCCTGGGCCTGCCCCTGTTCGTGCGCAAGACCAAGCCGATCCGCTTCACCAGCGCCGGGCTGCGTCTGCTGCAACTGGCCGACGCCACCCTGCCGCTGCTACGTGGCGCCGAGCGTGACATCGCCCGCCTGGCCGGCGGCACGGCCGGGCGCCTGCACATGGCCATCGAGTGCCACAGCTGCTTCCAGTGGCTGATGCCGACCATCGACCAGTTCCGCGATGCCTGGCCGGAAGTGGAGCTGGACCTGGCGTCGGGTTTCGCCTTCGCGCCGCTGCCTGCCCTGGCCCGTGGCGACCTCGACCTGGTAGTGACCTCCGACCCCGTGGACCTGTCGGGCATCACCTACGTGCCGCTGTTCACCTACGAAGCCATGCTCGCCGTGGCCAACCAGCACCCGCTGGCCAGCAAGCCCTACATCGTGCCGCAGGACCTGATCGACCAGACCCTCATCACCTACCCGGTGGAGCGCGATCGCCTGGATATCTTCACCCGCTTCCTGGAACCTGCCGACATCGAACCGGCGGTCGTGCGCACCTCGGAGCTGACGGTGATGATGATGCAGCTGGTGGCCAGCGGCCGTGGCGTCTGCGGTATGCCCCACTGGGCGCTGCACGAATACAGCTCGCGCGGTTACGTGAAGGGCAAGCGCCTGGGCGAGAAGGGCCTGTTCGCCACGCTGTATGCTGCAGTGCGCACCGACATGCTCGATGCGCCGTACATGCGCGACTTCCTGCTGACCGCCAAGGACACCTCGTTCGCCACCCTCGATGGGGTCAGCGCGGTACGCTGACGGCCTGGCGATACAGCGGCAGGATCAGGTCGCGGGTCAGCGGCGCCAGTTCCAGCGCAGGCGCCTGATCGGCGGCCAGCCACACCACCTCTTCGATTTCCGCTGCCGGGGTCACGGCCTCGGCGCAGTCGACCCTGAAGAGCTGCGCCTGCACTTCGAAGCCCGGTTCGTTGGCTGCCGGGGCACTGAACTGGCCCAGGGGGATGGCTTGCGCCGGGTCGATGTGCAGGCCCAGTTCTTCGTGCAATTCGCGCACCAGGGCAGCCACCGGTGTTTCCCCCGCATCGATCTTGCCGCCCGGCTGCATGAAGGCTTGGGTGCCGCGTTTGCGTACCAGCAAGGTGCGGCCTTGAGGGTCGATGAGCAGGGCGGCGGCGATGCGGATGATGTTGGGCATGGGGTGGGCTCGCGGGCAAAGGGAGGGAGAATCCCATGCGCTCCCTGGCCTGACAAGGATACTGCTGTCTGCACCGGCCCGATCGCCGGCAAGCCGGCTCCCACAGGTACTGCACAAGACTGAATCTCTGTGGAGATACCTGTGGGAGCCGGCTTGCCGGCGATCGGGCCAGAGCAGACGAACGGCCCCTTGCCAAGCCGCCCTCTACCCGCCATAACCAAGGCATGAACCTGCCAGCCCACCAGCACCCGGTGCTCGAGCTGTTCCACCCTGCCGTCGGCACCTGGTTCCGCCGCCAGTTCGCCACGGTCACCGACGCCCAGGCCCGTGCCTGGCCGCTGATCCATGCCGGCCAGTCGATGCTGCTCGCCGCGCCGACCGGTTCGGGCAAGACCCTCAGCGCCTTCCTTGCCGTGCTCGACGAACTGTTCCGCCAAGGCCTGGAGCACCACGGCGAACTGCCGGCACAAACCCAGGTGATCTACGTTTCCCCACTCAAGGCGCTATCCAACGACATCCGCCTCAACCTCCAGGCCCCACTCGAGGGCATCAGCCAAGTCCTCGAAGCGCAGGGCCTTAAGGCACCGCGCATCACCACCGCCGTGCGCACCGGCGATACCCCGCAGAAGGAACGTGCGGCCATGCGCAAGCTGGCCCCACACATTCTGGTGACCACACCCGAATCGCTGTACGTGCTGATGGGCTCGGCCTCGGGCCGCGAAGGCCTGGCCAGCGTGCACACAGTGATCGTCGACGAGATCCACGCCCTGGCCGGCAACAAGCGCGGCGCCCATCTGGCACTTACCCTGGAGCGCCTGCAGGCCTTGAGCGGGCGCCCGCTGCGGCGTATCGGCCTGTCTGCCACCCAGCGCCCGGTGGAGCGCGTGGCGCAGTTTCTGGTCGGCCACCAGCGCCCCTGCGCGATCGTCGATATCGGCCATGCCCGCCAGCGCGACCTGGCCATCGAGGTGCCACCCGTAGCGCTCGGCGCGGTGATGGCCACCGATGTCTGGGGCCTGGTCTACGACCGTCTTGCCGCCCTGGCCCGGCAACATCGCACCACGCTGGTGTTCGTCAACACCCGGCGCCTGGCCGAACGCCTGACCCGCCACCTCAGTGACCGCCTGGGCAAGGCCGCGGTGGCCGCGCACCACGGCAGCCTGGCCAAGGAGCTGCGCCTGGATGCCGAGCAACGCCTGAAGAACGGGGACTTGCAGGTACTGGTCGCCACCGCCTCGCTGGAGCTGGGCATCGACATCGGTGATGTCGACCTGGTCTGCCAGGTTGCCTCGCCGGGCTCGATCGCCGCCTTCCTGCAGCGTGTCGGGCGTTCCGGTCACCAGGTCGAGGGCGTGCCCAAAGGGCGGCTGTTCGCCACCTCGCGGGACGACTTGATCGAATGCGTGGCCTTGCTCGAGTGCATCCGCCAGGGCGAACTCGACGAATTGCACATCCCCAAGGCCCCCCTGGATGTCCTGGCCCAGCAGATCGTCGCCGAGGCCAGCAATCAAGCCTGGCAGGAACAGGCCCTGTTCGACTGCCTCCGGCAGGCAACCCCCTACGCCGAACTCGACCCGGACCATTACCAGGCGCTGCTGCGCATGCTCGCCGAAGGCTACAACGGCCGCCTGGGCATTCGCAGCGCCTACCTGCACCGCGATGCGGTCAGCGGCACCTTGCGCGGGCGCCGGGGTAGCCAGCTGACGGCGCTGACCAGTGGCGGCACCATCCCCGAGACCGCCGACTACACGGTGCTCCTCGAACCCCAGGCGCTGAACATCGGCAGCGTCAACGAAGACTTCGCCGTGGAGAGCATCGCCGGCGACATCTTCCAGCTGGGCAATGCGTCCTACCGCATTCTGCGGGTCGAACCGGGCCGGGTGCGGGTCGAAGACGCCCATGGCCTGCCGCCGACCCTACCGTTCTGGCTCGGCGAAGCACCGGGGCGCAGCGATGAGCTGTCTGCCGCCGTGGCCCGCCTGCAGGCCCGCATTGACGAGCAGCTTGGGCTGAGCGAAGGCGATTTCACCCAGGTTTTGCAGTGGTTGCAAAGCACCTTCGAACTGGACGAAGCCTGTGCCAGCCAGCTGCTCGACTACCTGGGCCGTACCCGTGAAGTGCTGGGCGCCCTGCCCTCGCAGCAAACCCTGGTGATGGAGCGCTTTTTCGATGAGTCCGGCGGCACCCAGCTGATCATCCATTCGCCCTACGGCAGCCGCATCAACCGCGCCTGGGGCCTGGCCCTGCGCAAGCGCTTCTGCCGCACCTTCAACTTCGAGTTGCAGGCGGCGGCCAGCGAGGACGCCATCGTGCTGTCGCTGTCCACCAGCCACAGCTTCGAGCTGGACGAAGTCTGGCGCTACCTGTCCAGCCGCAGCGCCGAGCAGATCCTCATCCAGGCCCTGCTCGACGCCCCGCTGTTCGGTGTGCGCTGGCGCTGGAACGCTGCCGTGGCCATGGCCCTGCCGCGCTTCGTGGGTGGGCGCAAGGTGGCCCCGCAGATCCAGCGCATGAAGAGCGAGGACTTGATTGCCGCCGTGTTCCCCGACCAGATCGCCTGCCTGGAAAACATCGCCGGTGAACGGCAGATCCCCGATCACCCGCTGGTCGAGCAGACCCTCGACGACTGCCTGCACGAAGCCATGGACTGCGAAGGCTGGCTGGCCCTGCTCAGGCGCATGGAGCACGGCCAGGTGCGCTTGCTCTGCCGCGACCTGCCGGCCCCTTCACCGCTGGCCTCGGCCATCCTCAATGCCAGGCCCTATGCGTTTCTCGATGACGCCCCGCTGGAAGAGCGTCGCACCCAGGCGGTGCTGAACCGGCGCTGGAACCCGGTGCAAAGCGGCGATGACCTCGGCGCGCTGGACGCCGACGCCATTGCTGCCGTCGAGGCCGAAGCGTGGCCCCAACCGGGCAATGCCGACGAAATGCACGAAGCGTTGATGAGCCTGGGTGCCATCAGCCAACCCGAAGTGCACGCCAACGCCAGTTGGGATCTGCTGCTGCGCCAGCTGGCCAAGGCCGGGCGGGCGTTGCAGTTGCCCACGCAACAGCTCTGGCTGGCCCGCGAACGGATGAACGTGCTGCACGCGCTGTACCCGCAAGCACCCACGGCACCTGCGCTCGACATATTGCCCGGGTTCGACCAGGCCATCGACCCGGACAGCGCCCTCAGCGAGCTGCTGCGCGCCCGCCTGAGCGGCCATGGGCCCCTGACCCTGGTGCAGATCGCAGGCCCGCTGGGCAAGCCTCTGCCTGCCGTCGAGCAGGCCCTGGCCCGGCTGGAGGCCGAAGGCTATGTGTTGCGCGGCCAGTTCAGCCCAGGCCAGCACGCGCCACAGTGGTGCGAACGTCACCTGCTGGCGCGCATCCACCGCTACACGGTCAAGCGCCTGCGCCGGGAAATCGAGCCGGTCAGCCTGCAGGACTTCATGCGCTTTCTGTTCGACTGGCAGCACCTGGCACCGGGCGAGCGCCTGCGCGGCCCGCTGGCCGTGACCGAGGTACTTGGCCAGTTGCAGGGTTTCCCCAGCGCGGCGGCGGCTTGGGAAGCCGAGCTGCTGCCGGCACGCATCGCCGACTACAGCCCGCACTGGCTCGATGATGCCTGCCGCAGCGGGCAGTTCGCCTGGAGCCGGCTGGCGGCGACAGCGGCCAGCAATACCTTGTCCAGTACCCCGCTGGTGCTGCTGCCCCGTGAAAACCTCGGCACCTGGCGCAGCCTGGCGCCGGCTACAGCCGTGGACACCCTCGGCCTGCGCGCGCAACGGGTGCACGAAGTGCTGCAGGCACAAGGGGCATTGTTCTTCGATGAACTGGCGCAGGATGCCCATCTGCTGCCCAGCGAACTGGAAACTGCACTCCAGGCACTGGTGGGCGCAGGGCTGGTGGGGGCCGACAGCTTCATCGGCTTGCGCGGCCTGATCACTCCGGCGGCGAAGCGCACCTCGCGCAACAGCAGGCGTGGCCACCCGCCCCTGTCGAGCAACATGGCCCATGCCGGGCGCTGGGCATTACTGCGCAAGGGCAGCGGCAATGCAGATGACAGCGAGCGCCTGGAGCACATCGCCCGCGCCCTGCTGCGGCGCTACGGGGTGATGTGCTGGCGGCTGCTGGAGCGCGAAAGCGATGTGCTGCCGCCCTGGCGCGAGTTGTTGCGTTGCTATCACCGCCTGGAGGCGCGCGGCGAGATTCGCGGCGGGCGCTTCATCGCCGGGCTGGCGGGTGAGCAGTTCGCCTTGCCCGAGGCAGTCGGCCTGCTCAGGCAGGTGCGGCGGCGAGCGTTGGACGGTGCACTGGTGGTGGTCAGCGCCAGCGACCCGCTGAACCTGGTGGGGTCACTGCTGCCTGGGGCGAAAGTCCCGGCCGTTAGCGGCAACCGCTTGCTATACCGCGATGGGGTGCCAGTGGCCATGCGCATCGCCGGGCGCTACAGCTACCTGGTCGAGGCGCCGGCCGCCGAGCAGGAAAGTTGGCGGCAAAAACTCTTGCGCGAATGATTTTTGTTACCCCAATTTTCATTTTCAGCACCGCGCAACCGGGCTATGGTCGGGGTTTGTTCCAGGCCCCTGAGCCTGACCGAGCCATCGCAAGGACCCCGTATGAGCCTGTCACTTCTCAGCCGCTACGCCTTTTTCGCCGCTTGTGTACTGTTCACCCTGGCGAGCCTGCCGTTTCTTCATCACGAATGGCTGTGGCCATTCACCCTGACCACCGCCCTGCTCAGCCTGATCGGCGTGTTCGACCTGCTGCAGCAACGCCACGCGGTACGCCGCAACTACCCGATCCTTGGCAACATTCGCTACCTGGTGGAAGGCATCCGCCCGGAAATCCGCCAGTACCTGCTGGAAGCCGACAGCGATGCCCTGCCCTTTTCCCGCGCCCAACGTTCGCTGGTCTATGCGCGCGCCAAGAACGAGGCTTCGGACAAGCCCTTCGGCACCCTGATCGACGTGTATCAGTCCGGCTTCGAATTCATCGGCCATTCCATGCGCCCGGCACCGCTGGCCGACCCTGCGAGCTTCCGCACAATCATCGGCGGCCCGCAGTGCAGCCAGCCGTATTCGGCATCGATCTTCAACATCTCGGCCATGAGCTTCGGCTCGCTCAGTGCCAACGCCATCCGCGCCCTGAACCAGGGTGCCAAGCTCGGCAACTTCCACCATGACACCGGCGAAGGCAGCATCAGCCCCTATCACCGTGAACACGGCGGCGATCTGGTCTGGGAACTGGGCAGCGGCTACTTCGGCTGTCGCACGGCGGACGGCCGCTTCGACCCCGAACGCTTCGCTGCCCAGGCGAGCACCCCGCAGGTGCGGATGATCGAGGTCAAGATGAGCCAGGGCGCCAAGCCCGGCCACGGCGGCATCCTGCCCAAGCACAAGGTGACCCAGGAGATCGCCGACACCCGCGGCGTGCTGATGGGCGAGGATTGCATCTCGCCGTCACGCCACAGCGCCTTCTCCACGCCCATCGAGATGATGCAGTTCATCGCCCAGCTGCGCGAGCTGTCGGGCGGCAAGCCGGTAGGCTTCAAGTTCTGCCTCGGCCATCCGTGGGAATTCATGGGCATCGCCAAGGCCATGCTGGAAACCGGCATCCTGCCCGACTTCATCGTCGTCGACGGCAAGGAAGGGGGTACCGGTGCCGCGCCGGTGGAGTTCACCGACCACATCGGCGTGCCGCTGCGCGAAGGCTTGCTGTTCGTGCACAACACCCTGGTCGGCCTGAACCTGCGCGACAAGATCAAGCTCGGCGCCAGCGGCAAGATCGTCAGCGCCTTCGATATCGCCAGCGTGCTGGCCATCGGTGCGGACTGGGCCAACTCGGCACGCGGCTTCATGTTCGCCATCGGCTGCATCCAGTCGCAAAGCTGCCACACCAACAAGTGCCCGACCGGCGTGGCCACCCAGGACCCGCTGCGCCAGCGTGCGCTGGTGGTACCTGACAAGGCCCAGCGCGTGCTGAACTTCCACCACAACACCTTGCGCGCCCTGGCCGAGATGCTTGCCGCAGCGGGCCTGGAGCATCCGGCGCAGCTGGAAGCCAAGCACCTGGTGCGGCGAGTGTCGGCCACCGAGATCAAGCTGTTCTCGCAGATGCACGTGTTCCTCAAGCCGGGCCAATTGCTGACCGGCGAGGTGGATGGGGAGTTTTATTCGCGCATGTGGCAGATGGCGCGGGCGGACAGTTTCGAACCGCACAGTGAAGTAGCGGCCTGACCTTCAGCTGCCTTGGATTGAGCGAACAAGATGGCATAGGCAGTTCCACTTCTGAGATGTTGCAACCGAGTCCAATCGCGGGGCCATGACTGCCCCGCGATTGACTGTGACGTGACGCCGACCCACCAAATACGACCTGATGGCGCGCTGAGCGCCTGCAAATCTGCCACGTACAACTGCTCCGACCTTGGATAGATCAGTGATTTCCATCCATAAAAGAAAGGCGACGTCCCAGTATTGTCGCCCCCCAGGCCCATCTCGAACACCAACGGTTCCACGCCCGTAGCGTTGTAGTAGGCCGAGCTGTAATACCAGAAATCATGGTTCACCACGATCAGATCGCCAGGTCGCCACAGCTGATTGACCTGTTCGAACACATTGTCCAGCCTTGCCTGGCGCCAGTCCGAACCATTGGTGTTGATTTGCCCATCGTAGAGTCGACATAGGGCTGCAACCTGCACAACCAGGCAAGCAGCTAACAGCACCAAGCCAAGACGCGACCTGGAGACCGCTTTTTCCAGCATCAGCCCGATCAGGATGGGTAACCCATTGGCGCAGTACGACAGGAACCGAAGATAGTAGAGGGGCATCGCATAGGACCCCAGCCATGCCAGCAGCAGTGGCAAAAAGCTGAAAAGGCAAATCAGGAGGACGGGCCTGGATGGCCGTTTTTCAGTGACAAGCAAGCCGATGCAAGCGCTAAGCACTGCCAACGGAAACGTCCAGAACAGCCATTGGGGAAAGTGCTGCCCATCGTTCAAGGTCAGAAACGACCATAGGGTGCTGGGCACGGTAGTCAACGTGACGGCAGGCAACCACTCCACCCAGCTTGTGTGTGCCAACTGTCCCCAGAACGATGGCAGCCAAGGGCTATAGGCAAGCGCGATCATCACGTTGCACGACCACCATGCACGTGATCGAATCAGCTGCCCCCCATGCGACCGGCAGATGATCATCAGATACGACCAATGGGCAGCTACACACAACATCGTGAAGTAATGTGTGTACAGACCCGCAGTGATGAACAGCACGTACCCGAGCAGATACTCACGTCGATCCGGCTGCAGAACCCACTGCAGCAGCATCAGCGTCGCTGCCAGCAACAGCAGGCCCAACAGGGCATACATGCGGGTTTCCTGGCTGTAACGGACAGCTACCGGCAGCAAGGCCAGCATTACCCCCACGATGAGTGCAGCCCTATGATTGGCCAACCGCGCTGCAATCAGCATTGCAACGACCACAGCTAGGCTTCCACAGAGTACGCTCAGCCCACGCACGGCCAGCAAGCCATGGCCGAACATCGCTATCCAGTAGTGCAACAGCAGGTAGTACAGCGGCGGATGAACATCACGCGATACGTGAAGCAGTATCTGCGCGGGAGGCATTTCAGCGAGGGTCACGGAGTAGGCTTCATCGAGCCAAAGGACTGGCGTGGTGACCGCATAGAGTCGCGTCACGCAGGCAAGCAACACGATAGCCGTGCCGAAGGGCAGCCAGGCACGCATTGACGAGCCGCTTCCTGCAGCCAGAATGCTGCGCATCAATCCCCCTTCAACACTGGTCGCAGATCTCTTGATGTCCGGCGCCCCGCAACCGACCGGATCACATACCGCGGGCGATGCTTGGACTCCATGTAGATGCGCCCGATGTACTCGCCCAACACGCCGATCCCGATCAGTTGCACGCCCCCTAGAAACAAGATGGCAGACATCATTGAGGGATATCCGGGCACCGGGTTGCCGAACAGCCACTTATCGGCCACCTGGAATGCCGCATAGGCAAACGCACCCAGCGCGATGCTGCCGCCCACGTACGTCCACAGGCGCAGCGGCACGGTGCTGAAGGAGGTAATGCCGTCCAGGGCCAGGTTCCACAACTTCCAGCCATTGAAGCGGCTGTTACCCTGGCGGCGGGAACAGCGGTCATATTCGACCACGGTAGTATTGAACCCTGCCCAGGACAGCATGCCTTTCATGAACAATTGCTGTTCAGGCATCGACTTGATTACCTCGACCACCTTGCGGTCGAGCAGTCGAAAATCGCCAACATTCTCTTCGATGCGTATCTGCGAAATCCGCTTGAGCAGGAAGTAGAACCCGCTGGCGGTCAACCGCTTCAGGTAAGTGTCACTGGAGCGATCGCGGCGCTTGGCCAGCACCACATCGAAGCCGGCTCGCCACTGTTCGATCAACAGCGGAATGACATCTACCGGATCCTGCAGATCTACATCGATCGGGATGATCGCCTCGCCAACGGCCATTTCCAAGCCGGCAAACAACGCCGCTTCCTTGCCAAAGTTGCGCGACAGGTCGACCAGCATGACATCCGGGTCGCCCGCAATGAGCTGACGGATCTGCTGTTCACTACCGTCCTGGCTGCCATCGTTGACGAAGATCAGCTCGACCCGCACGGTTTCACCCTTCAACGCCTGGCGTACTGCGTCATAGAACGGCCGGATCGCCAGTTCCTCGTTGAACACCGGCACGATCAACGAAATATCCACTTGCGTCGCTCCGCGATGATCCAGCGTGACAGCAGGAAACCCAGGACCAGGCTGATCACCGAATACAGCATGACGGTGGCTGCCGGACGCCAGCCTTGAGCATCTGCAACCGCCCCAAGCGCCAGGCTGAGGCTGCCCATGCCTACCACGAACACCAGGTAGCGCAGGAGCGAGAGGGGCACCCTGAAGGTGTAACGGGAGTTGACCAGAAAGGAAAACGACAGCGCCACGAAGAAGGCCGTCAGGTTGCTGATCGCCTGGTCAGTGCCGGCGAACAGGTGCATCGCCGTGAACACTGCAACATGAATGGCGGTATTGAAGACGCCGACGATCAGGTACTTGAAGAACGCGGGTAGTCTGCGCTGCATGGTCGGTGCCGCCCTTCCTTGCCTGGCCTGAACGCCACGTTAGGCGATAGGTGCAAGGTGTTCTACTGACAAAAATGTCAGTTGACGGCTACATGGACCGAGGAAAGCTGCCAGCAAAAGGGCCGCCCGCAGGCGGCCCCCTGCCTCGTCAGGCCGCTGGGCTGACCACGCCCTGCGCCTGCTTGGGCGCCAGGCGGAAGGTGTAGTACAACGCCGTCAGCAGTACCAGGAACGCCGGGCCGATGTACAGCGCCACGCGGGTATCCTCGAAGTACGCCATCAGGCCCACCACCAGCACCAGGAACGCCAGCGCCAGGTAGGAGCTCAGCGGCCACAGCCACATGCGGTACTTCAAGGCCTTGCGCTCGGCGCTCGACAGCCCGGCGCGGAACTTCAGCTGGGCCAGCAGGATCATCACCCAGGTCCAGATCGCACCGAAGGTGGCGATCGAGGTCACCCAGACGAATACTTTCTCCGGCACCAGGTAGTTGGCCAGTACACCCAGCAGCAAGGCACCCATCGACAGCAGCAGCGCATTGCGTGGCACGCCGTTTTTCGAGGTGCGGGCAAAGACCGCCGGGGCCTGGCCGTTCTGCGCCAGGCTGTAGAGCATGCGCCCGGTGCTGAAGATACCGCCGTTGCACGACGACAGCGCCGCGGTGATGACCACGAAGTTGATGATGCCGGCGGCAGTCTTGATGCCGAGGCGCTCGAAGGTCATGACGAACGGGCTACCCTGGCTGCCGATCTCGTTCCACGGGTAGATCGACAAGATCACGAACAGTGCACCCACATAGAACAGCAGGATGCGCCAGAACACCGAACCGATGGCCTGCGGGATGGTTTTCTGCGGGTTGCGCGCTTCACCGGCGGTAAGGCCGATCATTTCCACGCCCAGGTAGGCGAACATCACCATCTGCAGCGACATCAGCACGCCGGTCACGCCGTTGGGCATGAAGCCACCGTTGCTCCACAGGTTGGAAATACCCACCGCCACGCCGTCATTACCGAAGCCAAAGGCAATGATGCCGATGCCGCCAAGGACCATGGCGATGATGGTGACGATCTTGATCAGGGCGAACCAGAACTCGAACTCGCCGAACGCCTTGACCGCGACCAGGTTGACCGCTCCCATGCTGCCCAGCGCCATCAGGGCCCAGATCCAGCGTGGCACGTCGGGGAACCAGATGCCCATGTAGATGGCCACGGCGGTGATTTCCGCGACGCAGGTCACCAGCCACAGGAACCAGTAGTTCCAGCCGGTGAGAAAGCCCGCGAGGGGTCCGAGGTAGTCTTGCGCGTAACTGCTGAACGAGCCGGCGACCGGATTGTGCACGGCCATTTCACCGAGCGCGCGCATGATGACCAGGATCGCCAGGCCGCCAATGATGTAGGAAAGCATGATGGCCGGGCCGGCCATTTCAATGGCTTTGGCCGAACCGAGGAAAAGACCGACACCGATACAGGCGCCCAGCGCCATCAGACGGATGTGCCGTTCGCCCAGTTCACGCTTGAGAGGGCCGCCCTGGGCGGTCTCTGCATGGGCAGGGTGGTTGCCGACTGGCATAGCAATACAACCTCATTTTGTTATTGGATATGACCTTCGTGCAGCGGCGGCCCGCC
>NZ_AKJC01000142.1 GCF_000282535.1 Pseudomonas sp. GM84
GGCAGCTGCGCCCAGCCGATGACGCAGATCCACTGGGAGCGGGCCATGTACTGCCAGCCCTGCGACCTGCGCAGCTACCCCCGCATTTCACCGAGCATGATCGTGCTGATTACCCGCGGCGACGAGATCCTCCTGGCCCGTTCGCCGCGCTTCGTCACCGGCGTCTACAGCACCCTGGCCGGCTTTGCCGAACCTGGCGAGTCGGCCGAGGACTGCCTGGTGCGCGAGGTGCGCGAAGAGGTGGCGATCGAGGTGCGTAACATCCAGTACGTGGGCAGCCAGTGCTGGCCGTTCCCGCACTCGATGATGCTGGGCTTCCATGCCGAATACGCCGGCGGCGAGATCGTCATGCAGCCGGACGAGATCGAGGACGCCAAGTGGTTCAGCGTGCACGACCTGCCGCCGCTGCCGGCGGGGCGCTCCATTGCCCGTTACCTGATCGACCTTTATGTGGCCCGCCGCCTAGGCCTGCCCGAACCAGTGCTGCCAAACTAGACGCACGGTCAACGCCAGCACCACGGTGATGAACACCGGGCGGATGAACTTGCTGCCGCCACTGATCGCCGTGCGTGCGCCGAAGAAGGCGCCGACCATCACCGACAGGCCCATGCACAGGCCGACGATGTAATCCACCTGCCCGGAAATGATGAACACCGTCAGCGCCGCAATGTTGCTGACGAAGTTCATGCTGCGCGCCACACCGCTGGCGCGGACCAGGTCGATGGGGTAGAGCAGCAGCGTGCTCACGGTCCAGAACGCGCCGGTGCCGGGACCGGCCACGCCGTCGTAGAAGCCCAGGCTGAAGCCTTGCGGGAACTGCCATTTCTTCTTGATCGGTGCGTCGGCATCCAGCGGCGCCTTGGGCGTGCCGCCGAACAGCAGGTAGAGGCCGCAGGCGAAGACCACCACCGGCAGCATCTTGTTCAGCCACTCGGCCGGCAGGTAGTGGGCGATCGTGGCGCCGAGCAGCGCGCCGAGCAGGGTGGCGAGCAACGCCGGACGCCACTGCGCCGGGTGGAACAGCTTGCGCTTGTAGTAGGTGAAGCCGGCGGTGGCCGAGCCGAACGTCGAACTGAGCTTGTTGGTGCCCAGCACCAGGTGCGGTGGCATGCCGGCGGTGAGCAGCGCCGGGGTCGTGAGCAGGCCACCCCCGCCAGCGATGGCATCGATGAAACCGGCGACGAAGGCGACCAGGGCGAGGATCAGCAGGGTGAGGGGTTCAACGGTGAGTTCGAAGGGCATTGGGTTCTGGCAGGCTGGGAGGCAGGGGTGCGGCAAACTGCCGCGCTGTGAAGTTGGGCATGGTAATCCTGGGCGCACTCTGTTGCCAGCACCGGCGATAGGGCCGGTATGAACAACCTTCAACTACGGATAAACGCCAGCAAATCCGCATTGATCACATCGGCATGGGTAGTCGGCATGCCATGCGGGAAGCCCTTGTAGGTCTTCAGCGTGCCATTGGGCAGCAGCTTGGCCGACAACGGTCCGGAGTTCTCATAGGGCACGATCTGGTCATCATCGCCATGCATCACCAGCACCGGCTGCTGGATGCGCTTGAGGTCTTCGGTGAAGTCGGTCTGGGAAAACGCCACGATCCCGTCGTAATGGGCCTTGGCACTGCCGATCATGCCTTGCCGCCACCAGTTGCCGATGATGCCTTCGGACGCTTCGACACCCGGCCGGTTGTAGCCATAGAACGGCCCGGCCGGGACATCGCGGTAGAACTGCGCACGGTTGCTGGCCACCTGGGCCTGGAAACCGTCGAACACCGACTTGGGCAGGCCGCCGGGGTTGCCTGGGGTCTGCACCATCAGCGGGGGCACGGCGGCAATCAGTACCGCCTTGGCCACTTTGTCGCCAGGGTAGCGGGCCATGTAGCGCACCACTTCGCCGCCGCCGGTGGAGTGGCCGACATGCACCGCGCCCTGTGTTCCCAGGTGCTCGACCACGGCGGCGACGTCGTCGGCATAGTGGTCCATGTCATGGCCGTCCCACACCTGGCTGGAGCGCCCATGGCCACGGCGATCATGGGCGACGACCCGGAACCCCTGGCCTAGGAAGAACAGCATCTGCGCGTCCCAGTCGTCGGCAGTCAGTGGCCAGCCGTGGTGGAAGTGGATGACCTGCGCATCGCGCGGGCCCCAGTCCTTGTAGAAGATCTGAACGCCATCCTTCGTTGTTACGTAGCTCATGGTCGCGTCTCCTCTGTGCAGGGGGATTGCCAAGTGAGCTATTGAGAATAGGAGAGATTCCTGTGTTGTCAGTACTGGCCTCATCGCTGGCAAGCCAGCTCCCACAGCTACCCCATGGTTCTCAGGCACAGTGGGGGGGCACCTGTGGGAGCCGGCTTGCCGGCGATGAGGCCGGCACAGGCACACGCGTCTTCAGACCCGATCGCGCATCCGATACCAGGCCTTGGCCGCAGCCTCCAGTGGTGCGGCCAGCAAATCACCACCGGGGAATCGCCCGTTGTCGATGCCCTGGTACAGACTCAACAGGTCATCGTCACCCAGAATCGCATCGCTGACCGCCCGCGCCGCCGCCAGGGTCGGCAGCACGCCATGCCCGGAAAAGCCTTGCAGCCAGTAGCGCTGGCCCTGGCGGCCAACGTCCGGGGTGCGCTGGAAGCTGCAGTCGAGGTGTCCGCCCCAGGCGTAATCGATGGCCACGCCGGCGAGTTGCGGGAATACCCGTTCCAGGTAGGGGCGGGTGGCGCTGGCGACATCCTTGGGGATGCCGCCCAGGTAGGTGCAGCCACCGCCAAACAGCAGGCGGTGGTCGGGGGTGAGGCGGAAGTAGTCGGGCACGAACTGGTTGTCGATCACGCAGCTGTTGCGCGGCAGCAGCGAGCGTGCGACATCCGCCTCCAGCGGCGCGGTGGCCACCTGGTACGATCCGACCGGCAACAGCCGGCGCGACAGGCTTCGGTCAAGGCGGTCGATGTAGGCATTGCAGGCCAGCACCAGCACCTCGCAGCGCACTTCGCCCTGGGCGGTACGGGCGATATGACCGCTGGCCGTCTGCTGCAGCTCCAGCACCTGGCTCTGCTCGAAGATCTGCCCGCCGTGGGCCTCGATGGTAGCGGCCAGGCCCTGGGCCAGCTTCAGCGGGTTGAGGTGTGCGCCCTTGGCGTCGTACAGCGCGGCCTGGTAGCGCGGGCTGTCGATCCACTGCCCCAGCTCGTCGCGGCCGATCAGGTGCAGGGCGTCATAGCCCCATTTGTGCTCGGCTTCGTGCAAGGCTTCTTCCAGCAGTTTCACCCGGCGCGGCAGCACCGCCGTCCACAGGCTGCCCAGGCGGTAGTCGATATCGAAGCCATGGCGCAGGGGCAATTCGCGCAGCTCGTCGGCCGCCCAGCACATGCTCTGCCACAGGCGCCGGGTGCGTTCCACGCCCAGGGCCTTTTCCAGCGGCGGCATGTCGCATGACCAGCCCAGCAGGGCCTGGCCACCGTTGCGTCCGGACGCAGCCCAGGCTACGCGGCTGGCTTCCAGCAAGGTCACACGTTTACCGGCCAGGGCCAGGCGCAGAGCGGTGTGCAGGCCACTGAAGCCGGCACCGACGATCAGCACATCGGTGTCGTGCGAAGCTTGCAGGGTGGGGCGCAGAGGGATGCTGGCGGGGTAGGTCTGGGCGTAGTAGCTGGCGACGTGCTGGGCGGATTGCTTGAACATGCCGGGGCCTCGTGAAAATTATTGTGATTATTTTCATGAAAACTTAGCAGGAAAATTTCACGGCGCCAATTCGTTCGTTGTTTCGGGTGATAGATGGGTAGGTCTGCACTGGCCTCATCGCCGG
>NZ_AKJC01000143.1 GCF_000282535.1 Pseudomonas sp. GM84
TCGGGCCCTATCGCCGGAAAGCCGGCTCCCACAAGGGATCGTGCAAGCGCTGGGGTTTTGGGCAAGACAGTTGCTCCCACAAAGAGCAGGTCAGCGCTGCCCCCTGTGGGAGCCGGCTTGCCGGCGATAGGGCCAGTGAGATCACTGGGAAAGCTGGGTCAGCTCGATCACGCAGCAGCGCCCCTGCACAGCCACTTCCAGCAAACGGTCGTTACCGCTCTGCTGCAGGCAGTCATACAACCCCAGCGACTGCACCTGGCCATCGACTGTCACCTGCAGGTCCGTCTGGGCACTGAACACCAGCACCGTGCTGGCAGCACTGAACAGCCGGCTACCACCGTCGAACCATTGCAGCCGCGCCCGGTAACGCGCAGGCGCATAGATCAGATTGAAATCCCGAATCGGCCCACCCAACAGCGTGCAGCTCACCTGGCTTTCACCCTTGAAGGCATAGGCATCGAAGGGCAGCAGTGGCCGGCCCTGCTCGCCGTCCACGGTCAACTGCATGCCATCGCCCTGCAGCACGCTGATGATCCGCTGGTAACCGGCGAAACTGGAGAACCCGCCAGACGCCTCGATATCAGCGATCGACAGGCGCCAGCCGAAGCCGTCCAGTCCATCGCCGGCATCGCGGGTGATCTCTTCGGTGAACCCACCGCCGTTTTTCCACGGCATGCGCGGGTAGTCTTGGGCACGCAAGCATTGCAACTGGCTCATTTACTGAAACGTCCTTCCAGGCGATGACGGGAACCGGGGTGAATCAAACGCGCAGCGGTCACCGGCTGGCGACCGGACCAGGTACGCCGACGAATCAGCAGGCAAGGCTCGCCCCGCTCGATCTGCAGCAGCTGGCACTCATCGGGCTCGGCGAGAATGGCTTCGACCACGTGCTCGCCCTCGGTCAGCGGGGCCACCTGGGACAGGTAGGCATAGGGCGTCTGCCGGGTGAAGTCCTGCTTGAGGTAGTCCGGGGCGATCTGCGCGTTGACGTAGCGGTCTTCGATCTGCACCGGCACGCCGTTCTCGAAGTGCACGATCAGCGAATGGAACACCCGCTGGCCTTCGCGCATGTCCAGCGCCAGGGCGCGCTCCGAGCCGGCCGCCTCCTCGGCCAGGACGATGACCTGGCAGCTATGCTGGTGGCCACGCGCGGCAATCTCGTCGGCGATGTTGTTGACCTCGAACAGCGCAGAGCGGGTCTTCGGCTCGGCGACGAAGGTACCCACACCCTGCATGCGCACCAACAGCCCCTCGGCGGTGAGTTCGCGCAGGGCACGGTTGATGGTCATGCGGCTGAAGCCCAGCTCGCTGACCAGCTCGCTCTCGGAAGGCACCCGGTGGTGTGGCGGCCAGCTGCCATTTTCGATCTGCTGGACGATCATCTGCTTGACCCGGGCATACAGCGGCGCCGGGCCCTCGCCCATCTGGGCTACCAGCGCGGAGACAGGAGGTGTCGGCACGGCGTTTGATCCTTGTGCGAGTTGATTGACGGTAGCTTGCCGGAGTTTACCCGGCAGGCAAACGGCTGTATATGTATATACAAGTTAAACAATAACAGGATAGCGCAATGCCCGCCTACTTTGCCGAACGTGCCCTGCTGCCCAGCGGTTGGGCCAACAATGTCCGCCTTGAAGTAACTGCCGATGGCCGGCTGGCCGCCATCGAGGCCGATGCCAGCGCCGAGGGTGCCGAGCGGCTGAACGGGCCATTGCTGCCTGGCATGCCCAACCTGCACTCGCATGCCTTCCAGCGCGCCATGGCGGGCTTGGCGGAAGTGGCGGGCAACCCCAACGACAGCTTCTGGACCTGGCGCGAGCTGATGTATCGACTGGTGGGCAAGGTCACGCCGGAACACTTGCAGGTCATCGCTCGCCAGCTGTACATCGAGATGCTCAAGGCCGGGTACACCTCGGTGGCCGAGTTCCACTACGTGCATCATGACCAGGCCGGCAAGGCCTATGCCGACCCTGCCGAGCTGTCCCGCCGCATCAGCGCTGCCGCCGCCAGCAGCGGCATTGGCCTGACCTTGCTGCCGGTGCTGTACAGCCATGCCGGCTTTGGCGGACAGGCGCCCAACGACGGGCAGCGGCGCTTCATCAACTCCACCGAGCAGTACCTGCGCTTGCAAGAACAACTCGCTCCGCTGCTGGCCGCTCAACCAGCACAGCAACTGGGCCTGTGCTTCCACTCGCTGCGTGCGGTAACGCCAGGCCAGATTGCCGAAGTACTGGCCGCAGGCGATCAGCAATGCCCGATCCACATTCATATCGCCGAGCAGCAGAAGGAAGTCGACGACTGCCTGGCCTGGAGCGGCCAGCGTCCGCTGCAGTGGCTGTACCAGCATGTCGATGTGGATTCACGCTGGTGCCTGGTGCACGCCACCCATGCCGACCACGACGAGGTCTCGGCCATGGCGCGCAGCGGGGCTGTGGCCGGCCTGTGCCTGACCACCGAGGCCAACCTGGGTGACGGTATCTTCCCGGCAGTGGACTACCTGGCCCAGGGCGGGCGCATGGGCATTGGCTCGGACAGCCATGTGTCATTGAGCGTGGTCGAGGAGCTGCGCTGGCTGGAATATGGCCAGCGGCTGCGGGACCAGCGGCGCAACCGTCTGTACCGCGAGGACCAGCCGATGGTCGGGCGCACGCTGTATGACGCGGCACTGTCGGGCGGCGCACAGGCGCTGGGGCACCCGGTGGGTGAACTGGTGGTCGGCAAGCGTGCCGATTGGCTGGTGCTGGACGGGCAGGATCCGTACATCGCCATGGCCCAGGGCGATGCGATTCTCAACCGCTGGTTGTTCGCAGGCTCGGATCGCCAGGTGCGCGATGTGATCGTCAATGGGCAGTGGGTGGTGCGCCAGGGGCGGCATGCACAGGAAGAGGAGAGTGCGCGGGCGTTCGTCGAGGTATTGCGTCAGTTGCTGGGCTGAAGGGTAGACCGCACTGACCCTATCGCCGGCAAGCCGGCTCCCACAAAGAGCAGGCCAGCGCTGGCCCCTGTGGGAGCCGGCTTGCCGGCGATAGGGCCCTTGCAGACAGCCTCAATGCATCTGCACGATCTGCTGGTCCGGCGTGCGCCAGATCAGCCGGCTGGTGTCATAACCTTGCTGCCGCGCCTTGGACAACAGGTTCTCGCGTTCCCAGGCAGGTAGCGTCGGCGTACGCGAAAGTATCCACAGGTACTTGCGATCCGGGCTGCCGACGATCGCCGTGCGGTAGCGATCATCCACGTACAGGATCCAGTACTCGCCCTTGGTCAGGCCCGGCACCGCACGGGTGAACCAGTTGTCGAACTCCACCCACAACCTGTCGGTGTGCCCCGGCTCCTGGATGCTGGCATGGCCCTCCGCACGCAGCCACTCATCGCCGATGGTGCGGCAGCGGTTGAGTACGCCATACGAGCCATCGGGCTTGAGGTTGTAGTGCGCCTCGGACTGGGCGCACTCACTCTGGTACGGCATCGGCAGGCGCGCCAGCTCGAACCACTTGCCTTGATAGCGCTTGAGGTCGACATTGCCGGCGGTCTTCGGCGCCAGCGGGTCGTTGGCCGAGGTGGCGCAGCCACCCAGCAGCATCACCAGGCACATCCCCAGCAGCAGGTGCACACGCGTCATTTGAGGCCCTGCCCTGAATACATCAGCACCTTGTCTGCGGCGTACTGAACGCTTATGAAGCTCTTCTCGTCCCCCCAGGTGCAGCTGCTCATGCCCAGCGCACCGGAGCACTCGGCAGGTGTGCCGAGCAGCTGCTCGACCTCGGCCTTGTTCATACCGGCCTTGAGCTTGGAATAGTTTTCCTGATTGATCTTGCTGCACGCAGTCAGGACGACGCACAAGGACAACAGGGCGAGGGAACGCAACGACATGAAGGAACACTCCTGAAAGGTGGATACAGGCGAGTGGCCTGCAGTGACCTTCGACGGGAAAATCCCTCCCTGGTTCCCTGCCACCCCCCCTTTCGTTCTACACCGTTGGTCGGCTGGCAGGGCGTTTCAGGATGTGGAAAGCACTTCGCGGGACAAGCCCGCTCCCACCGGCAGTCCTGTGGGAGCGGCGGTGCGGCGATCCGACTTGTCCCGCGAAGAGG
>NZ_AKJC01000144.1 GCF_000282535.1 Pseudomonas sp. GM84
GAGCGCCGCCCGCGCGGCGCATCGCGGATGAATCCGCTCCAACATTTGTTGCAACGTGCCATTCATTTCAGGCCATGGTTGTTAGCCTTGGTGCAGGTATTGAGGCAGGCGTGGCGTCAAAAGCGCCAGCCGAAAAATCTCGCCGTGCCAACAAGGCTGTCAACCATGGCCTATCAGGCATTGGCACGTTGCAACAAATGTAGGAGCGGATTCATCCGCGATGCGCCGCGCGGGCGGCGCTCGGTCTCAAAGGCAATGAAACTCTCCCGGCGAGCACCCGCGAAGCGCCTGATGCTCGCACTGCCTTCACCGCAACCCTGGCTTGCGCTCCACCGCCAAAGCCAAGGCGTACGCCTGCCCCCAGGCAATCTGCATCGCCCGTAGCCCATGCTGCAGCTGCTGCCGTGTCTCTTCATCCTCGATACGCTCAAGGGCGCGACGGCTGTCGCTGTAGGCGAACATCAAGTAGTGGGACACATTCATCAGCACGTGCTCCATCGGCACGATGCCTTCGCCAATGGCGCGGCAGAGGGTTTTGCCGGGAGGTAAGTCGAAGGAGTGAGGTGGGTCGGGTACGATTTTTTTCATAGCAATTCCTTGAAGATTAAGGAGCTGCCACCTCCGTTTCCACACGAATGGAGGCAACTGTACGCGGGGTGGAAAACCGGTCTTCAAGGAACCCCGGTAGGCCAAACGGCCTCCCGCGCACAGCTGCCATAACGGCAGGCACCTTGAAGATTAAGCGGGTTTCCACACCCGATCGCTGAACCTTCAGCGACCCGAAAATCCTAGAGTGCTAGCTTTCCCGCAGCAATCAGACGCCCGTCGACAGACAACGTAGGATATTTCCCGTGCCCCAACACCTCCACTCCAATTTTGTAGGAAACGTCTGAATCCACAGTAGGAGTACGCCCCTTCAATCTGTGGGAGCCACTGTCTTGCTCAATATCCAGTAGCCTGCGCGATATCCCTGTGGGAGCCGGCTTGCCGGCGATGAGGCCCGAGCAGGCAAACACAAGGTAGCTGGACGACCCCATGCCGCCAGTTAGGGCCCCATCGCCGGCAAGCCGGCTCCCACAGGTCCATCGCAGCTATCAAAGCCGGTGGTTACCCCGCGAAGAAGCCAGCACAGCCCCCATAACACTCCCGCCGCTTTGCTAACCATGACAAAAACCTTACCATTCGCCGCTTCGCATTAACTGCAGTCGTCAGGGACGAAAATGAACCACCTCAACATCGCCAAAGAAGCCTTAATCGCCCAGGCCCAAGCCGTCACTCACCTGGCCGATCGCCTGGATGGCGAATTCCAGAGTGCAGTCGAGCTGATCCTCGGTTGCCAAGGCCGCACCGTGGTCTGCGGCATGGGCAAGTCCGGCCTGATCGGCCAGAAGATGGTCGCCACCTTCGCCTCCACCGGCACCCCAAGCTTCTTCCTGCACCCCGCCGAAGCCTTCCACGGCGACCTGGGCATGCTCAAGCCCATCGACGTGCTGATCCTCATCAGCTACAGCGGCGAGACCGAAGAGCTGATCAAGCTGATCCCGAGCCTCAAGTCGTTCGGCAACAAGATCATCGCCATGACCGGCAACGGCAAGTCCACCCTGGCCAAGCACGCCGACATCTGGCTGGACATCTCGGTCGAGCGCGAGGTCTGCCCGAACAACCTGGCCCCGACCACTTCGACCCTGGCCACGATGGCCATGGGCGATGCGCTGGCAGTGGCGTTGATCGAAGCCATCCAGTTCAAGCCGATGGACTTCGCCCGTTACCACCCCGGTGGCAGCCTGGGTCGCAAGCTGCTGACTCGCGTTTGCGACGTGATGCACTCGCCGGCGCCTGTCGTTACGCCGACTACCAGCTTCCATGACTGCCTGTTGGTCATGACCCGCAGCCGTCTGGGCCTTACCGTTGTCATGGATAACGACAAACTGGTTGGCATCGTGACTGACGGCGACCTGCGCCGGGCTTTGCTGGATAACGAAGGGACCATCCACGAATCCGTGGCTCAGTTCATGACCGCCAAGCCGCATACCATCCAGGAGGATGCGCAGCTTTCGGAGGCAGAGGCCTATATGCTGGACAACAAGATCCGTGCATTGGCTGTGGTTGACGAAAAAGGCGGGGTAGTGGGTGTAGTCGAAATCTTCGACTGATGGACAGGTCATGGGTCAATGGGCAGCCATTGACCTATGACCTGGATGCGGTACGAGTGCCGAGAAAATCAATCACCTCTATCAACGGCCTACGAATAAATTGATCCGTATCGGTTGATGATCAGGCCCTATACAGTTACCTCGGCGCAGCGTTAGGACAACAGCCTGAATGTTACAGACCCTTTCGGAATCACGCCTTTATACTCGTTGCCGCCTTGAGCAATCTTTATCAGCAGGCGACCATCAGGTGCGACATGCACACTATGGATGTCATAGACACCCGACGCGATCAGGCATGCTTTATCGTTAATGAGTTTGCTTCGATCAACACGAACCACCTGCAACCTTCGGTAAGCAGAAATCTCCTCGCCTAGATTTTTCACAATGATATTCCCACCAATGCTGGAGAACTCGGCAATTAGCGGGTTTGACCTGAGGGTGGCTTTGGGCGAATAGGTGGGGTCAGAAAGACTGCTTATCAAGTCGACCCATTTCGCAGTTATCTTGTCAGGGCTGTACTTGTCAGCGGTCTTGATGCCGGCTCTGGACATTTCTGCGTAGCCATGAACATCCTCGGCGAGGCGGAGAATCCTTTCAGACATCGCTTGCTCATTGTTCACGAGATATCCATTAACGCCGTCCTCAACAAGTTCCACAGGCCCGTAGTTTGAGGAAAGCGAGATCACCGGACAGCCAAATGACATCGACTCCAGAATGCTCAGTCCGAATCCTTCCGAAACAGATGCCGACAACGAGGCTCTCGCTTCAAGGAAAACCGATGAAACCGGGTTTGCATAGCCTTTTAGATGAACTTGATCAACTATGCCATAGCCTTCGATCATCTTCCTGAGCTGAGGTTCTCTACTTCCATGCCCCCAAATATCCAGAGACAGGTTTGGGTTTTTGGACAGTGCGCCATTAAAGGCTCGCACTATAAGTTCCACGTTTTTCACTGTCTCCAGCCGCGAAACCACAGCAAAACGAACACCTGATCTGGAGGGGAAATGGCGCCCTGAATTGCCAACGGAGTTCGGAATCACGGATAAATTGTCAAGGCGAGGGAACTGCCTTGCGATATCTGCGGCTTGAGCGTTTGTGAGTAAGACCAAGGCGTCACAGAATCTGGCATTATCGATGATTTTAGCGGCCATATTCTTGACAGGGCTACCAAATACATAAGGGCTCGCCAGGTGATTTCCATGCAGGGTGAGAACCTTTCTCGCCTTTTCGGAAGAAACCTTGGACACGGCATCTGATTTGGTCGAGGCATCTGCAATAAATACAGTGCAATCCCCATGTTCAGATAGCTCATCTAACCAATGGGTATACGCGTCATCCCGCGTCAAGAAATTCTTGGCACCCTTGCCAGGCATGTCTAATTGGAAGCCGATAATGTTGCCTTCAGCGCTCACTGTTTCGCGGGCAAAGACTCGGCCACCCAGATCCAGGTATTCGTTGGACCTGAATCCTGTAATCCCGATATATCTTGAGTGCCTGGTGACAACGCTTGCTTTATTATTTACGAAGTGCTCTGAGATTGACTCGATGACCTTGTCGTCATGTGAAACAGCCCCGTAGTATTCGAAAAAGTTGAGGACACCTACATTTGCCCCAAGTCGTTCGTCAGCGAGAAGCTCGCTTACTGATTTGGGCAAGGCATTGTCAAACTCTACAGTTGCGATAATTGACGTATAGCCGGAGAGCGCAAGCGACTTTGCACGAGACAAAGAAACTCTAGTCACGCCGCCTGATTGCGACGAAAGCTTATTCAGAACCGAGATTACCTGGATTTTTTCCGGTGAATCGAATGATGTGCCTGACACTCAAATTCGTCCATGACTGGGAGTTGGCGCATATTATGACTAGGTTGCCTGCTACGGGACAACCACAAAACCGGCTGACTACCTAAAATCCTTCAGGCTTTTTACGAAATACCGAGAAACCCTATCGCCGCCCCTTGAAAGCTGTGTCCAGCCACTGCTGGAAGATGACAGGTTCCATCGGGTCAACGTGGTTGCCCCCGCAAATGCTGCAAATGGCTGCTTGCTGACAAGGGCCTCGACGCTTAGGCGCGACGCCGTTACTGCGACCAATATCGAAGGATGCCCGTCATCCCGCTGAGAGCTCTAAAGCGCAAGCACCTAAGTATTTTCTATAGAAAATCTGAGCTTTTCTCATTTTTCAGATGCCCGGCCCAGCCAATTAAAGAGAGGGAAACAATGATGACGATGAAAGTGGCGAGCAATACCAGTACTCCAAGTGCCATTGTTTCCATATCATCTCCCAGACTAGGGTCGACTCAATTTAAGTAGGCTTGCGCGTCTCTCATTTACAATTCTTACCTCGGCAATATGACAAAATTGTGTCCCGGCTTCCAGGGGGGGCGGCATGGGGGTTCAATCAAGGGAGCAGAGGGGAGAAAAGAGCTTGCGAGTCGTAAGCGGTCGGTTGCAGTGTGTGTGGTCTGTGGTCAAAAAAAAACCCACCGAATCTCGGTGGGTTTTTGCGGCCTGTCATTCGATCGCTGCTGACAGCGACACTGCATCCGCTGTTACTGTGCCATCTTTGCCATCACTTTCGCGTACCCTGCAGCGCTACCCAGCACCGCATCCTTGCCTTGAGCAAAGAGAATGGCATCGGCTACTTCACGGAACGCCCCGGTGCCACCGGCCGAAGTCAGTGTCTGCGTCGCGGCAGCCTTCACGTAAACCGGAGCATCCGCTACAGCGAACGACATCGAGCAAGCCGCAAACGCTGGCAGATCGATGCAGTCGTCACCGATGCAGGCGGTTTGCTCAGGCGTCACGCCAGCCTCGGCCATGAGCTGGTTACAGGCTGCGAGTTTGTCCTTCACGCCAAACTGGCACAGGGTCACACCCAGGTCGGCTACTCGCTTGCGCAAGGTCGCCGAATCACGCCCGGACAGCACGGCCACGCGCACGCCGTTCTCTTCCAGCAAGCGCATGCCCATGCCATCGCGCACATGGAAGCGCTTGAGGCATTCGCCTGTGGCGTCGTAGTAGATGCCGCCATCGGTCAGCACGCCGTCCACATCGGTAATGACCAAGCGGATATCGGCCAGCGTCGGCTTCGTTGCCGGGGTTTGGCCCGTCATCAGTGCACGCACTTGCTCCAGGCACTCAGGCGTGTCCACACCCGGACCCGTCGGCTCGACCACGTAAGCACGAATGCAGTAACCGGCAGCCATCAAGCGCAGCTGCTCCAGCTTCTCTGCGTGCTCCATCATCGGTTGGGGCAGGTTGGCGTACTCGGCCAGCACTTCGCGACGATAAGCGTAAACGCCCACGTGCTTGAGGTAGGTTGCCGCTTCGCTGTCGCGCGGGTAGGGGATTGGCGAGCGGCTGAAGTACAGCGCATTGCCGTTGCCTGCCAGCACCACCTTGACGGTGTTGGGGTTGCCCGCTTCGTGTGCGTCGATGGGATGGCACAGGGTACCGACATTGACGCTTGCATCTGCCAGCATGCCAGCCGCCAGGGCTTCGATGTCCGCCGGGCGCACCAACGGCTCGTCACCTTGCAGGTTGATGTAGATATCCGCATCCACCTGGGCCATGACTTCCGCGAGGCGGTCGGTGCCGGAAGGGTGGTCCGGCGACGTCATCACGCACGCGCCACCAAAGCCGCGCACGGCTTCGGCGACACGCTCATCGTCAGTGGCAATGACCACCACCTGCGCATTGGCCACCTGCAGGGCGCGCTCGTAAACGTGCTGCACCATCGGTTTGCCAGCGATATCGGCCAGTGGCTTACCCGGCAGGCGGGTAGAGCCGTAGCGGGCCGGAATGACGATCGCGACCCGTTGTTCAGAAGTTGCCATGCTCACCATCCTTGTTGCCGAGGACTTACGAAATGGTCAGCGGCGGGAACGCCTTGACCAGGTCGTCCAGCGCCTTGATCTGGGCCAGGAACGGCTCCAGCTTGTCCAGCGGCAGGGCGCTCGGGCCGTCGCACTTGGCTTGGTCCGGGTTCGGGTGGGCTTCCAGGAACAGGCCGGCCAGGCCGACACCCATGCCGGCGCGGGCCAGGTCGACGACCTGTTCGCGACGGCCGCCGGAGGCAGCGCCGGACGGGTCGCGGTTCTGCAGGGCGTGAGTGACGTCGAAGATGATCGGCAGGTTGTCGCAGGTGCGCTTCATCACACCGAAGCCGAGCATGTCGACCACGAGGTTGTCGTAGCCCATGCAGGTGCCGCGGTCGCAGAGGATCAGCTGGTCGTTACCGGCTTCCTTGAACTTCTGCACGATGTTCTGCATCTGCGAAGGGCTGAGGAACTGCGGCTTCTTGATGTTGACCGGCTTGCCGGTCTTGGCCAGGGCCACCACCAGGTCGGTCTGGCGGGCCAGGAAGGCCGGCAGCTGCAGCACGTCGACCACTTCGGCGACCGGGGCGCACTGATAGATTTCGTGCACGTCGGTGATGATCGGCACGCCGAATTCGGCTTTTACCTTTTCGAAGATGCGCAGGCCTTCTTCCATGCCTGGGCCACGGTAGGAGTGGATCGAGGAGCGGTTGGCCTTGTCGAAGCTGGCTTTGAAGACATAGGGGATGCCCAGCTTCTGAGTGACGCGCACGTATTCTTCACAGGCCTTGAGGGCCAGGTCTTCGGATTCGAGGACGTTGATGCCGCCGAAGAGGACGAAAGGTGCGTTGTTGGAGCACTCGATGGTTGGGGTGATCTTGATCATGTTCTTTCTCTGCAAATCCCAGTCACTGGTTTCAGTGGCGATGGGTGATCTTACAAGATCTGGGAGAGCAAAGCTTGCGCGATCCCTGTGGGAGCCGGCTTGAACTGGTCAACTATTTTTGGACACCGGTTTAGGTTTCAAGCTGCAGCTTTCAGCTTTTTCTCCATAGCTACAGGGGT
>NZ_AKJC01000145.1 GCF_000282535.1 Pseudomonas sp. GM84
GAGCGCTACCAGCTTGCCTGCGGCGATAGGGCCCTCGAAGGCAAAAAAAAGCCCGCTGACCGAGCGGGCTGAACGTAGAGCACTTGCGTGATTCAGTGGCCAAGCCCATCGCTGATGACGATCCCCTTGGCCTGCATCGCCTCGATCAACCCGGCCCGCACATGGGGCAGGTTGAGCATGCTGGTATGGCGTACCCGCTGCACTTCCTCACCGCTATACGGCTGCCACTGTTCAGGCGAGCTGTCGCCCGCCATCCCATCCCGTGCCAGCAGCCAGTTGAGCAGGTCGGCAATCTGCTGATCGTTCAGCGCCGACTGTGAAATCCCCGGCACCCTCACCAGGAATTCGCGCCCGCCCGGCACCTTCAGGAAGTTGCCGACGAAGCCCTGCATGCGCGGTGTATCGTTGGCCGCCGACCCCTCACCACTGTCACGGTGGCAGCCGGCGCACTGCAGCTGGTAGTTCACCGGCACCGAGTACCCGGCCTGGGCAATCGGCACCGGTGGCACTTCATTACCGGGCGCCGGCCGCTGGTTGGGGTCGGGCAGGGTCCTGGCCTGGGCCAGCGGCGCCAGCAGGCACAGGAGCAGAAGCGCCGTTACACCCTTCATGGCGCTACACCGCCACGCCGCGAATGATGGTGACGGTGCAGTTGTAGATCTTCGACTCGGCCCCCAGGCACCAGTTGATGTCGTTGTTGTTGAACGGCCGGTACAGCGGTTGCTCGTCGTCGTTGCGCGAGCAGGCGCACTGGCCGCAGGCGTGCTTACCGCAGCAGTCGTTGTACGAAATGATGTAGTTCTTGCCATCGGCCGGGTTGCGGCAGGTGCCGATCCAGGTCACCAGGGAGGCCTCGGTGCCGGGCGGGCACGAGGTGATCGAGCCGCCACAGCACGAGCAGAGGAAGCCGTCGATCGAGCAGTTACGCCAGTAGTCACAGCTGGTCGGGTCGCCCGGGTCGCCCATCTTCGGCTCGTCAGCCGCCAGCGCCTTGGCGGTACGGTCGATCGGCAGCAGCACCGGCAGGGCGGCACCGGCGACGATCAGCGAGCCGAGGCGGGCCAGCACCTTGCGCCGCGAGGTGGTGTCGGCGACATGGCGGCTGGAGCGTTCAAACAGTTTGTCGAGAAAACTCATGGTCGGCTCCGCGATCAGTGCTGCGCGCTGTGTGGGTGGGCGTGGTCATGGGCGTGGTCGTGGTCGTGCTTGTGCTCGCCATGCAGGTAGTGCTGCAGCGTGGCGCTGCCCAGGTGGACGGTTTCGAACAGGCTGTCGAGGTGTTCGCGGGAGTTCACCAGGCCTTTGGCACGCAGGGTGCCGGCCTGGTCGATGAGCACGGCATAGGGCAGCTTGCCGATCTGGTAGGTCATGCCGATTTCCGGGCCGACCACATAGGTGGCCTGCTGCAGGCCGTTGGCCTCGATCAGCGCCTGCTGTTCAGTGAAGTCGCCGTCGCTGACGTAGATCACGTCCAGCTCGCCGCTGTTGTCCTTGGCGATCGACTTCACCGCCGGCAACAGCGATTTGCACACCGGGCAGCCCGGGGCGAGGAAGAACAGCAGCTGCGAGCGCTCGGCGCGGTAACCGATGTTCACCGGGCGGCCGTGGCGGTCGGCGGCGGTCACTTGCGGCGCTGGGTCGTTGACGGTGACGCCTTTGTCCACCATCAGCGCGCCCGCTGGGGCGATGCGGCTGTGCAGGACGCCAATCTGGCGGACCAGGGCCATGACCGTGAAGGCGACGGCGATCAGCAGCAGCCAGAGCAGGATGTTCGATGCGATAAGCAGTTGCATGGGGGTTATCTCCCAGTCAATTTGGCAAGACGCGGCTGGTTGGCCAACAGGCCATCCACCGCTACATGAATCAGCAGCGCCACGGCAGCGGCCGCGATCACCACGAAGATATCCAGCGCGCCCAGTGCGCGTTCGGCCATCGGCACGGCGGCCAGGCCCGCGAGCAGGGCGATCACCAGGTTGCGCAGCAGCAGCACCGGGCGCAGCGGTTGCGCGGCACCGGGGCCGGAGCAGCCGCAGTCGATGTCGCGGCGCCCGCGCCACAGGTTCAGGCCGATGGCACTGGCGTACAGCGCCATCAGCAGCACCACGCCCAGCGCCGCCAGGCCGTGCCAGGCGGGCAACAGCAAGGCCAGCGCCAGGCCCAGCTCGGCCAGCGCCAGGCTGGTTGTGGCCGCGGGCACCAGCGCATCGGGCAGCACCTGGTAGGCGCGCACGATGCCGTTGAAGGCGCGCCAGTCACGCAACTTGTGGCTGGCCGCGCTGGCCAGCAGCGCCGCCAGTGCGGTACTGGCGGCAATTACCAGGACAGGGTCGAGCATGGTCGTGTCTCCTGCTTACCAAGGGGCCAGGGTGAGCACCGGCGTGTCGGCGATCTGGTTCATCGCGCCGCTGTGCTTGCCGGTGGCCAGGTCGAAGAACTGCACGCCGCCTTCCAGGTCGGTGGCCACCAGAATCGGCGCCTTGTCGTGGCTCGCCTGCAGGCTCCACACCGGTTTCGGCGACTCCAGGGTGCCGAGCTTCTTGCCGGTCTTGAGGTCGAAGGACCAGATGATGGTGCTCGGGTCTTCCCATTTGCCGTCGGTGTGCTGGTCGTGCATCAGCGCATACAGGCGGTTCAGGCCAGGGGCCACGGCCAATGCCTGCCAGCCACCTGGCGCCCAGCCCTGCTTGCGCTCTTCGTCGCTGACCAGCGACCAGGTGGGCAGGGGCTTGGTCTTGCCGCCTTCGAAGCTGACCGGGTACACCTCACCGTGGGTGGTGGTGAAGTAGTAGGTGTCGCCGTTGGCGATGGCGCGCTCGTTCAGGCGCACCTTGTTCGGGTCGAAGAACGGCGTCTGCGTGCGCGACACTTCCTTGCCCTGGTCGTCGAGGGTGACCAGCAGCAGCTGGCCGTCACCGCACAGCGAGGCGAAGCTGCGCTTGCCCACCGGGTAGTTGAGCACGCAGCCGCTGATCGCCACTTCGCTGGCGACCTTGCGCGCCTGGGTGTCGACCACGGTCACCGAGGTCGAAGGGGTGAGGTTGAAGACATAGGCCAGCTTGCTGTCGGCGCTGATGCCCATGGCGTACTTCTCGGTCAGGGTGCTGGCGCGCTTGGCCGGCAATACCACTTCCCATTCCGGGCGCAGGGTCTGGGTGTCCCAGGCCACCAGCACGTCGGTGCGCTCGCCGTAGGTGCCCCGCGAGTAGAACAGGTTGGCCGAGTACAGGGTGCGGTTGTCCGGGCTGAGCGCGGTCGGTGCGACGAAGGCATTGGTGGTCATGCCGAGCATGCGCTTGGCCTTCGGGTCGACCACCACCACCTTGCCGGCGATGGGATTCTTGAAATCCACATCGAGGATGTAGACACGGTGAGGGTCCGGGGGGAACGGCAGGGTGTTGCTGCCGATCTCTTCGGCGGGCAGCTCGGCCCGCACCGCGCTGGTGCTTGCGGCCAGGGCCAGGGCCAGGGCCGCCGAGATGCTGAGCCTGTCGACGCGACGCATTGGCTATCTCCGATGTTGTTATGGGTTATGCAGAAATCGCAGTCATCGCAGTTTGCCGCCTGGCCCGAAGCGCTGCTTTGGCCAGCGTGACATTCTCTTGAGGCTCCCTGACAAAACGCCTGGCAGGGCTGGCAGACCGGTAGGCAGGCGCCTGAAGATCGGACCGCACAGCTTTTCCACTGCCAATTCCAGGAGTCATGTCATGAGCGATATCCAGCTGTTACCTGCCGTGGTCGAATTCCTCGCCAGGCCCCATGGCCATTTCATCGAGGGCCAGTACCTGGCAGGCGAGGCGGGGCCATCGATCGACGTGCATGACCCGTCCAGCGGCGCGGTCATCGGCCAGGTCGCCGAGGCCAGCGAAGCCGAAGTGGCGCGTGCCGTGGACAGTGCCCGGCAAGCGTTCAAGGGCGCCTGGGCCCAGGTTTCGCCGTATCAGAAAGGGGTGGTGCTCAACCGACTGGCCGACCTGATCGAAGCCAATGCCGAGGAACTGGCACAGCTCGAAACCCTGTGCTCGGGCAAGTCGATCAACCTCTCGCGCGGCCTGGAAATCGCTCAAAGTGTAGTCTTTCTGCGTTACTTCGCCGGCTGGGCGAGCAAGATCACCGGGCAGACCATGACCCCGTCGATCCCCTCGTTCGCCGGCGAGCGCTACACCGCGTTCACCCTGCGCGAGCCGGTGGGGGTAGTGGCCGGCATCGTGCCGTGGAACTTCTCGGTGATGATCGGCATCTGGAAGATCGCCTCGGCCCTGGTCACCGGCTGCACCATCGTGATCAAGCCCAGCGAGTTCACGCCGCTGACGCTGTTGCGCATCGCCGAACTTGCGATCGAAGCCGGTGTGCCGGCGGGTGCCTTGAACGTGATTAACGGTCGTGGTGCGGTGGGCCAGCGACTGATCGAGCACCCGAACGTGGCCAAGGTGGCCTTCACCGGTTCCGTGCCGACCGGCATCGCCGTGGGCAAGGCGGCGATGGCGGCCAACCTGACCCGCGCCACCCTGGAGCTGGGCGGCAAGAACGCCGCGGCGCTGCTGGCCGATGTGGACGTGGACGGTGCCGTGGCCGGCATCGTGCAGACCGCCTATGTGCACCAGGGGCAGGTGTGCGCCTCGCCCGAGCGGCTGTACGTGCACCGCAGCAAGGTCGATGAAGTCACCCGCAAACTGGGCGAGGCGCTGGGGCAGTTGAAGATCGGCTCCGCGCTGGATCCCGAAGCCCAGTTCGGCCCGCTGGCCAATGCCGCGCACCTGGAGAAGATCCTCGGTTTCTTCGAACGTGCCCGCGCCAACAACACGGTGATCTGCGGCGCCAAAGCGGTCGACCGGCCGGGTTACTTCGTCGAGCCGACCGTGGTGCTGGCCAACGACGCCAACGACCCGCTGCTGCATGAGGAAACCTTCGGGCCGATCGTCTGCGTGCTGCCGTTCGATGACGAAGAGCAATTGGTCGAGCTGATGAACGACAGCCCCTACGGCCTGACCGCCAGCCTGTGGACCAACGACCTGTCCAAGGCACTGCGGTTGATTCCCCGGATCGAGGCCGGCACGGTGTGGGTCAACATGCACACCTTCCTCGACCCGGCGGTGCCGTTCGGCGGTAGCAAGGCGTCCGGGGTGGGGCGCGAGTTTGGTAGCGCGTTCATCGAGGACTACACCGAGTTGAAGTCGGTGATGATCCGGTACTGAGGGACATCTCTGGACCTGGCCCTGAGGGAGTGAAGCTAGCAGCTCCCTCAGGAGCGTTGCTATTGCATTTTGCCTTACGAGTTTTGCGGGCGTTCTTATTTCGGGATACAGAAAGCCCTCGCGAAGATGGCTTGCCAGTTGGACATCAGCGGCCCGCTTCTTCGATCTCGCGGGGGAAGCGGGGCTCGTAGCAGAGCAGCAGCGAGAGCCAGTGACCGGTGGCGTGGATGAGGATGGCTGGCAGCAGCAGCACGTTGATGGCCACGAAGACCCACAGGCCGCTGTGACGCAGGAAGTGGGTGTCCAGGCCCCAGGCGGCCTTGAACGAGAGCCAGGGCCAGGGGAACTTGCTGAGCAGCTTTTTCGGCGCGGGCGCGGCGGCGGGGCCATCTTCCATGTAGCGGCGGATGTACTCCCAGAAGGCGAGCAACTCGCTGGCGTTGCGGGTCGGCTTGCCAACGAAGGTGACCTCCAGGTTGTCGGTGGGGGTGCCCTGCAGGTCCACGCCGTCACCCCTGTCCCAGACCAGGATGAGGAAGCCGCCGGTACCCTCCAGCTCGCTCATTTTCTTGTCCAGGAGGATCTCGGTCTTGTCCCAGTCCATGATGCGGATGCCGCCCAGATGCTTGGGGCGCAGCAGGTAGACCTTGCGGGTGATGCGGTTGAAGCGAACGATGATGCGCCGGGCGGTGAGGGACTCCAGACGAATATATCGAGATGTATATTTTAAAAATATGCCGAGGACCACTAGCCAAAGTATGGGGAATAGTGTGAGAAAGAAATGGTCTGAGCCTGTCAGGGGGTCGCCATTATGTCGAAGCCCTGAGGTGAACTTCGAAATGGATACGCTCAACGTTATCACAAACATGTAAATGAGGAAGCCGTAGATCCACCCTAAGAAGATTGTGATTATGCCTCGTTTCTCATCACTCGGCGTGCGAAGATCGATGTATTGCTCGGTGTAGGAGTAGAGGGAGTCATTGTCGTAGACTTTTTTAGAGACAGAATCGCCCACGCCTTCCGGAGCATGGAGTTCCGTTTGCCCCGGTTGACGTTGTTTCTTTTCGTATGCTTCACGATCTTCTTCGTAAGTGCTCAGGGTTTTAGACCATTGAAAGCCGCGTTCCAGAAAATACATCAGAGAGTGCTCCTAATGGCATTTTGCAGAATTTCAATTTCCCGTTCTTCAGTGTCGGCGATGCCATTGCTGCGGTTTTTGCGGAACGTGCAATGGTCCAAATAGCGCTGCAAGGCGTCAGGAAGTATGAAAATCTCGATTAGAACCAACGATAAGATGACCAGATTGAGCCCGAAGAACAGCCGAAGCATAGGCACCATGCGCGCGGCCAGGGCAGTAGAAGCCCGCGCGCCTGTTTTTATCAAAGGTCCAAGAATTGGCCTGTTGCCATATTTTTGCAGAAGGTATTTAAAGAACGGGCTTGCAAGTCCCAAACCGACTGAAATCGATAAAGAAGCTGCGCCTAATTGGGTAGCTGCGCGTAAGGCATAGAACCCCGCTATCGAATAGTTGTCGAGTTTGGCGTTCTGATAAAAGTCTTGGATGTCATACCATGC
>NZ_AKJC01000146.1 GCF_000282535.1 Pseudomonas sp. GM84
AAAAAAAAAAAAAAAAAAAAAGCCGATGGCGATCGTGCGCGAGATCCTGCGCTCGCCGGTCAAGGACCTGACCGTGGTCGCCTATGGCGGCCCCGAGGTGGGCATGCTGTGCGCCGCCGGCAAGGTGCGCAAGCTGGTGTTCGGCTTCGTCACCCTCGACGCCATCCCCCTCGAACCTTATTACCGCAAGGCCCGCGAAGCCGGCGAGATGGAGCTGATGGAGCTGGACGAGGGCATGTTCCAGTGGGGGCTGCGGGCGGCGGGCATGCGCTTGCCGTTCCTGCCCACCCGTTGCGGCCTGGCCACCGACGTGACGCGCCTCAACCCAACGCTCGAGACCGTGCGTTCGCCCTATGACGACGGCGAGGTGCTGCTGGCCATGCCGGCGCTGAACCTGGATGTGGCCTTCCTCCACGTCAACGACGCCGACCGCCTGGGCAACTGCCTGGTGACCGGCCCCGACCCGTACTTCGACCATCTGTTCGCCCGCGCCGCCCAGCAGTGCTTCGTCTCCTGCGAGCGTTTGCACGAGCGCCTGTCGCTGACTGCCGAGCAGGCGCGCGCCAACACCTTCGAGCGCTACCTGGTCACGGGCGTGGTGCATGCCCCGCTGGGCGCGCACCCGACTTCGTGCCCGTCGGACTACGGCTGGGACCTGGACCACCTCAAGCGCTACGTCGCCAGCGCCCAGGAGGAAAACGGCTGGCAGCAGTACGTCGAGGCCTGTGTGGCCGGCGGCGAGCAGGCCTATCAAGCGCAAAACGGCGGTGCCGCGCGCATGGGCGCCTTGCCCTTACCTGTGTTCTGAGGAGTCCAAGCATGTCTGCTACCTGTGATTTCACCCTGGCCGAGCTGATGATCGTGGCCGCCTCCGAAGCCTGGCGCGGCAACGGCGAGGTCATCGCCTCGGGCCTGGGCGTGATTCCGCGCCTGGGCGCGAGCCTGGCCAAGCTCAGCCACAGCCCGGAACTGCTGATGACCGACAGCGAGGCATTTCTGGTCGAAGAGCCGCTGCCCCTGGGGCCGCGCGGCGACCATGTGGCGCGCTACAGCGGCTACCTGTCGTTCGAGCGGGTGTTCGAGTGCGTCTGGGGCGGCCGTCGCCACGCGATGATCGGGCCGACCCAGATCGACCGCTGGGGCCAGACCAACCTGTCCTGCGTCGGCGACTACCACAAGCCCAAGGCCGCCATGCTCGGCGTGCGCGGGCTGCCGGGCAACAGCATCAACCACATCAACTCGTTCTTCGTGCCCAACCACAACACCCGCGTGTTCGTCAGTGGCGAGGTGGACATGGTCTCGGGCGTGGGCTTCAAGGCCGAACGCTGGCCGGAAGGTGCCCGCCGTGACCTGATGGACATCCGCCAGGTCATCACCGACCTCTGCACCCTGGACTTCGAGGGCCCGCAGCGCGCCGTGCAGGTGCGCACCCTGCACCCTGGGGTGAGTTTCGACGAAGTGCAGGACAAGACCGGCTTCCCGTTGCTCAAGTCGGCGCAGCTGCGTGAAACCGCGCTCCCCACTGCCGAGCAACTGGCACTCATTCGTCGCCTGGACCCCCATGGCCTGCGCGCCACGGCCATCAAGGGCAACCCGCCCGGCATCCGCCCGGCCTGAGGAGGCGACCATGCACAGCAGCGACAGCCAGTTCGTCAGCCGCGAAGACAACGCGGTCTATGAAACCCAACAGCCGGTGCTGTACGCGGTGGCCGACGGCATCGCCACGGTCACCCTCAACCGCCCAGGCTTCAACAACGCGCAGAACTCGCAGATGACCTACGCCCTGGACGCCGCGTTGCGCCAGGCGGTCGACGACGACAGCGTCAAGGTCATCGTGCTGCGCGGCAACGGCCGGCACTTTTCCGCCGGCCACGACATCGGCACCCCGGGGCGCGACATCGACAAACCGTTCGAGCGCGCGCACCTGTGGTGGGACCACACCAACAAGCCCGGTGGCGAGCAGCTGTATGCCCGTGAGCAGGAGGTGTACCTGGGCATGTGCCGGCGCTGGCGCGAGCTGCCCAAGCCGACCATCGCCATGGTGCATGGGGCCTGCGTGGCGGGTGGGCTGATGCTGGCCTGGGTGTGCGACCTGATCGTCGCCAGCGACGATGCGTTCTTCCAGGACCCGGTGGTGCGCATGGGCATTCCGGGGGTCGAGTACTTCGCCCACCCCTATGAGCTGCACCCACGCATCGCCAAGGAGTTCCTGTTCTGTGGCGAGCGCATGAGCGCCGAGCGTGCCTACCAGATGGGCATGGTCAACCGCGTGCTGCCCCGCGACCAGCTGGAGGCCGCCACCTATGCACTGGCCGCCAACATCGCCCGCCAGCCGCGCATGGGCCTGGCGCTCACCAAGCAGGCGATCAACCACGTCGAAGACCTGCAGGGCAAGCGCACGGCCATGGACGCGGCGTTCGCCTGGCACCACTTCGCCCATGCCCACAACGAACTGCTGTCCGGCGACAAGCTCGGCGGTTTCGATGCCAAGGGCATGGCCCAGGCCAACAAGCAGGCGGCGCAGCCTGAAGGGGGCCGTTCGTGAGCCGCTGGATGAACACGCCGCTGACCGAGGCGCTGGGCTGCCGCTACCCGATCGTGCAGACGGCCATGGGCTGGGTCTCCGACGCCAGGCTGGTGACCGCGACCACCCAGGCCGGCGGCTTCGGTTTCCTGGCCGGGGCGACCATCGCCGCCGATGCGCTGGAAGGCGAAGTGCGCAAGGTGATCGATGCCACCGGCGGCAGCAACTTCGGCCTCAACTTCCACATGTTCCAGGACAACGCGGCGCAGTGCGTCGACCTGGCCATCCGTTATCGCCTGCGCGCCGTCAGTTACGGGCGCGGGCCGGATGCGCAGACCATTGCCCGCTTCAAGGCGGCCGGCGTGCTGTGCATTCCCACCGTCGGTGCCCTCAAGCATGCGCTCAAGGCCCAGGAACTGGGTGCCGACCTGATCACCCTGCAAGCCGGCGAGGGCGGCGGCCACACCGGCGGTGTGCCGGGGACGATCCTGCTGCCGCAGGTGCTGGCGGCGGTGCGCGTGCCGGTGATCGCTGCCGGCGGGCACTCCACCGGGCGCGGCCTGGCGGCGGTACTGGCGGCCGGTGGGAGCGGTATCGCCATGGGCACGCGGTTCCTGATGACCCGTGAATCGCCCACGCCGCAGGCCACCCTGGCGCGCTACCTGAAGGTCAACGACCCGCAGCAGGTACGGGTCACCACCGCCGTGGACGGCATGCGCCACCGCATGATCGAGAACCGCTTCATCAACCGCCTGGAGCAGGCCGGGCCGTTCGGCCGCCTGCGCATCGCCCTGGGCAGTGCCTGGCACTGGAAACAGCAGACCGGCATGAGCCTGGCGCACATGGGCGCGGTGTTCCTGCGCGCCCTGCGGGAAGACCCTGCGGCCCTGTCCCAGGTGGTCATGGCCGCCAACCAGCCGGTGCTGCTGCAGCGCTCGATGGTCGACGGCCTGCCGGACGACGGGATTCTGCCCAGCGGCCAGGTGGCGGCGGCCATCGGCGAAGTGTTGAGCTGCCGCGAGGTGATCGAAGGCATCGCCGCCGAGGCCACGCAGTGCCTGGACGCCTTGCTTGCACGCTGCCCGGAACAGAACCCGGCAGCTATCAACGACCGATTGGCCCTAAGTGGAGAACGTTCATGAACCCGGCCTTTACCACCCAGATCGACCAGGGCATTGCCGAACTGGTGATCGACAAACCCCCGGTCAACGCCCTGGACAGCCAGCAATGGCTTGCCCTGGCGGCGCAGATCAACGCCCTGGGCGCCAACCCCGAGGTGCGGGTGATCGTGATCCGTGCCGAGGGGCGCGGGTTCTGCGCCGGCGTCGACATCAAGGAGCTGGACGCCTATCCCGAGCGCATCGTCGCGGTCAACGCGGGCAACTACGAGACCTTCAAGGCCGTGCACCGCAGCCCGGTGCCGGTGATCGTCGCGGTGCATGGCTTCGTGCTCGGCGGTGGCATCGGCATCACCGGCGCGGCCGACATCGTCGTCGCCGCCGACTGCGCGACCTTCGCCTTGCCCGAGGTCGACCGTGGCGCCATGGGCGGCGGCGCGCACCTGCAGCGCCTGTTCCCGGTGCAGAAGGTGCGTTACCTGTTCTTCACCGGCGCCAGCATCGGCGCGCAGGAGGCCCAGGCCTACGGCTTCATCGAGCGGGTGGTGCCCAAGGCGCAACTGCGCGAAACCGCGCTTGAAATCGCCGCCCGCATCGCCGCCAAGAGCCCGGCCATGATCCGCCTGGCCAAGGAAGCCTTGAACGGCATCGAGGACGGCAACCTGGAAGACAAATACCGCTGGGAGCAGGGCTTCACCCTGCAGGCCTACACCAGCCCGGACTCGGCAGAAACCCGCCGGGCGTTCGTCGAAAAACGCGACGTGAAGTTCTGAGGGGAGCGCCATGCAACTGACCTACACCCCCAAACAGCAAGCCTTCCGCGCCGAAGTGCGCGCCTGGCTTGCGCACAACCTGCCGCGCGAGCCGCTGGCCAGCTACGACACCCGCGAGGGCTTCGAGCAGCACCGTGCCTGGGAGGCCAAGCTGTTCGAAAGCCGCTGGTCGATGGTGATGTGGCCGGCCGACCTGGGCGGGCGCGGCTGCGACCTCACCGAATGGCTGATTTTCGAAGAGGAATACTACGGCGCCGGGGCGCCGATGCGGGTCAACCAGAACGGCCAGCTGCTGCTCGGCCCGACCCTGATGGAGTTCGGCACCGCCGAGCAGAAGCGCAGGTTCCTGCCGCGCATGGCCGCCAGCCTGGACATGTGGGCGCAAGGCTGGTCAGAGCCCAATGCCGGCTCCGACATGGCGGCGATCTCCAGCAAGGCGCTGCTCGACGGTGACCACTATGTGCTCAACGGCCAGAAGACCTGGTCGACCCGGGCGATCTTCGCCGACTGGCTGTTCGGCCTGTTCCGCAGCGAGCCTGGCTCCACTCGCCACCATGGCCTGTCGTTCCTGATGGTGCCGCTGGACGCGCCGGGGGTGACGATTCGCCCGATCAAGGCGCTCAACGGCAAGGACGCCTTCGCCGAAGTGTTCTTCGACGACGTCAGGGTGCCGGTGGCCAACCGCATCGGCGCCGAAGGGCAGGGCTGGCACGTGGCGATGGCCACCGCCGGTTTCGAGCGCGGGCTGTTGCTGCGCTCGCCGGCACGCTTCCAGCACACCGCGCGCAAGCTGGTGGAGCTGTTCAAGGCCAGCCCGCAGGCCGCAGAACGCGACCCGGCGCTGGGCGATGCGGTGCTCGACTGCTGGATGGGCGCCGAGGCCTACGCCTTGTCGGCCTACCACACCGTCGGCCGGCTGGGCCGCGGCGAGCAGATCGGTGCCGAGTCGAGCATCAACAAGATCATCTGGTCGGAGCTCGACCTGAAGATGCACGAAACCGCCATGCGCCTGCTGGGCGCGCGTGCCGAGCTGCTGACCAGCGCGGCAGCGGGCGGCGACGCGGCGGGCTGGCTGGACGGTTTCCTGTTCGCCCAGTCCGGGCCGATCTATGCCGGCACCAACGAGATTCAGCGCAACATCATCGCCGAGCGCATGCTCGGCCTGCCCAAGTAAGGAACAGGCCATGGACTTCACCTTTACCGATGACCAGTTGTCGTTTCGCGAAGCCATCAGCCGGTTCCTGATGACCGAAGCGGCGCCGGAAATGCTCCGGGAAATCTGGGAAACCGACGCCGGGCGCTCGCCGGACCTGCGCAACCGCATTGCCGCCCAGGGCCTCACCGCGCTGTCGGTGCCCGAGGCCGAGGGCGGGCTGGGCATGGACGATGTGGCCTGGGCCCTGATGACCCAGGAGCTGGGCTACTACGCCATCCCCGATTCGCTGGCCGACACCGCCTACGTGGCCGCCGGCCTGCTGGCCGGGCTCGATGCGCAGCACCCGGCCCGCGGCGAACTGCTGCCGCGCATCGCCGAAGGCAGCCTGCGCCTGGCGATCAACCACCCGATCAACCCGCTGGTCAGTGATGCCCAACTGGCCGAGGTGCTGATTCTGCCTGACGGCGACGACCTGCACCTGGTGCCGCGCGCGGCCGTGGATGTGCAGGCGCAACCCAGCATCGATGCCTCGCGGCGCCTCGGCGCGGTCAGCTGGCACCCGACCCCGGCCACGCTGCTGGCCAGCGGCGAGCAGGGCCGCCGCCTGCAGGCGCAACTGCTGGACCGTGGCGCGCTGTCGGTGGCCGGGCAACTGCTGGGCCTGGCCCAGCGCATGCTCGACCTGTCGGTGGACTACGTGGCCCAGCGCAAGCAGTTCGGCAAGCCGATCGGCAGCTTCCAGGCGGTCAAGCACCACCTGGCCGATGTGGCGCGGCAGATCGAGCAGGCCAAGCCGGTGCTGTACCGCGCCGCCCACGGCCTGGCCCAAGGTCAGCCAGGCGCCTCGCTGTGGGTGTCGCAGGCCCGCCTGGCCTGCTGCGAGGCCAGCTGGCTGGCCGCGCGCAAGGGCATCCAGGTGCACGGCGCGATGGGGTACACCTGGGAGGTCGACTTGCAGATGTTCATGAAGCGGGCCTGGGCGCTGGATGCGTCCTGGGGTGACCGCGGTTTCCACAAATCCCGTGTCGGCGCCTACCTGTTCGCCGACGGCGCCCGGCTGGGGCCGGGGCATACCTTCGAGGAGTGAACCATGCCTGAGGCTTATATCGTCGACGCGTTGCGCAGCCCCACGGGCAAGCGCAAGGGCGCGTTGGCCGAGGTCCATGCCATCGACCTGGGCGCGCATGTGCTCAAGGCGCTGGTGACGCGCAACGTCATCCCGGCGGAGGACTACGACGACGTGATCTTTGGCTGCGTCGACACCATCGGCGCCCAGGCCGGCGACATCGCCCGCACCAGCTGGCTCGCCGCCGGGTTGCCGCTGTCGGTACCGGGCACTACCGTCGACCGGCAGTGTGGCTCGTCGCAGCAGGCGCTGCATTTTGCCGCCCAGGCGGTGATGAGCGGCACCCAGGACGTGATCGCCGTGGGCGGCGTGCAGACCATGACGCGCATTCCGATTTCCTCGGCGATGCTGGCGGGGCAGCCGTTGGGCTTCGCCGACCCGTTTTCCGGCAGCGAGGGCTGGCGACAGCGCTTCGGTGCGCAGCCGGTCAACCAGTTCTATGCGGCCCAGCGGATTGCCGAGCACTGGCAGATCAGCCGCGAGCAGATGGAGGCGTTCGCCCTGGAAAGCCATCGGCGCGCGCTGGCGGCCATCGACAGCGGGCGCTTTGCCCGCGAGATCGTCGCCTGCCATGGCCTGCACGTTGATGAAACGCCGCGCCAGACGACGCTGGCGAAAATGGCCGAGCTGCAGCCTGTCGACCCGCAGTTCCCGTCGATCACCGCCGCCGTGTCGAGCCAGACCTGCGATGCCTCGGCGGCGCTGCTGGTGGTGTCGGAGGCTGCGCTCAAGCGCTACGACCTGACCCCCAGGGCGCGCATCCATCACCTGACGGTGCTGGGCGACGACCCGATCTGGCACCTCACCGCGCCCATCGCCGCAACGCGCCGCGCGCTGCAGCGCAGCGGGCTGCGCATGGCCGACATCGACCGGGTGGAGATCAACGAAGCCTTCGCTTCGGTGGTCATGGCCTGGAGCAAGGAGCTGGACTACGACCCGGCGCGCACCAACGTCAACGGCGGTGCCATCGCCCTTGGCCACCCGCTGGGGGCCACCGGCACGCGGCTGACCACCACGCTGCTCAACGAGCTGGAGTGCAGCGGCGGGCGCTACGGCCTGCAGACCATGTGCGAGGGCGGCGGCCAGGCCAACGTGACGATCATCGAGCGCCTGTAGCGCGCACCTTTCAAGCAAGCATTCAAAGGAGTCAGACATGGCGATATGTGAAGGCCGCACGGTGATCATCACCGGTGCCGGCGGCGGGCTGGGGCGTGCCTATGCGCAGGCGTTCGCCGCCGAGGGCGCGCGGGTGGTGGTCAATGACATCCGCGCCGAGGCCGCGCAGGACGTGGCCGGCGAGATCCGTGCCAGCGGTGGCCAGGCCATCGCCAACAGCGACGACATCACCACCCTCGACAGTGCCCAGCGCATTGTCGATGCCGCACTGGAGGCGTTCGGCGAGGTGCATGTGCTGGTCAACAACGCCGGCATGCTGCGCGACCGCATGTTCATCAGCCTGACCGAAGAGGACTGGGACCTGGTGATGCGCGTGCACCTGAAGGGGCACTACTGCCTGGCCAACATCCTCGGCCGGCGCTGGCGTGACCTGGCCAAGGCGGGCACACCGGTGGCCGGGCGCATCATCAATACCAGTTCCGGGGCCGGTTTGCAGGGCTCGGTCGGCCAGTCCAACTACTCCGCGGCCAAGGGCGGCATTGCCGCGCTGACCCTGGTGCAAGCGACGGAACTGGCCCGTTACGGGGTTACCGCCAATGCCCTGGCCCCGGCCGCGCGCACCGCGATGACCGAAAGCGCCATGCCCGATGTGGTCAAGGCGCCGGATGACGGCAGCTTCGATGCCTGGGCGCCGGAAAACGTCGCGCCGCTGGTGGTGTGGCTGGGCAGCGAGGCGTCGGGCCAGGTGACCGGGCAGGTGTTCGAAAGCCAGGGGGGCCGGATATCGCTGGCCGATGGCTGGCGCACCGGCACCACCGAGGACAAGGGCAGCCGTTGGCAGGTGCAGGAAATCGGCCCGGTGATCGAGCAGCTGCTGGCCCAGGCCCCGGCGCCACAGAAGGTCTGGGGCAGCTGAAACCGCCCCTTGCCCATTACCGATCTTGAGGAGAACCCCAGGTGAAACAAGCCCCAGCCTATGTACCCGGCCACCAGTTGCTGGCCGGCAAGTCCGTATTGATTACTGCCGCTGCGGGGGCCGGAATCGGTTACGCGGCGGCCCGGCGCAGCGCCGAGGAAGGCTGCCGTGCCTTGATGGTTTCCGATGTGCATCCCCGTCGCCTGGAAGAGGCGGTGGATCGGCTCAAGGCCGAAACCGGCCTGCAGGCCATTCATGGGCAGTTGTGCGATGTGACCGTCGAGGCTGATGTGCAGGCCCTGGTCGACCGCGCCGAGGGCCTGCTTGGCGGCGTCGATGTGCTGATCAACAACGCGGGACTGGGCGGCCAGAAGGCGGTGGTCGAGATGACCGACGAGGAATGGACCCGGGTGCTCGACGTGACCCTGACCGGCACCTTCCGCATGACCCGCGCCATGCTGCCGCACATGCAGCGGCGCGGCACCGGGGCGATCGTCAACAACGCCTCGGTGCTGGGCTGGCGGGCGCAGAAGGAGCAGGCGCATTACGCCGCGGCCAAGGCCGGGGTGATGGCGCTGACCCGCTGCAGCGCCCTGGAAGCCGCCGAGTTTGGTGTGCGCATCAACGCCGTGTCGCCCTCCATCGCCTTGCACGACTTTCTCAAGAAGGCCTCCAGCGAAGCGCTGTTGGCGAACCTGGCCAGCCGCGAAGCCTTCGGCCGCGCCGCTGAAGTCTGGGAAGTGGCCAACGTGATGATGTTCCTGGCCAGCGACTACGCCTCCTACATGGTCGGCGAAGTGCTGTCGGTCAGTTCGCAGCAAGCCTGAGGAGACTGCCATGAGCCATACCTTCAACAGTGCCGCGGCCTTGCTAGCCGCCGAGGGCACTGACCTTGGCTGCAGCGAGTGGCTGAGCATCAGCCAGCAGCGCATCGACCTGTTCGCCGAGGCCACCGGTGACTACCAGTGGATCCACGTCGACCCGCAGCGTGCCGCCGGTGGGCCGTTCGGTGCCTGCATCGCCCACGGCTACCTGACCCAGTCGCTGGTCAACCTGTTCCTGCCGCAACTGCTGGTGATCGACAACCTGGCCATGGGCGTGAACTACGGCTCGGACAGGGTGCGCTTCCCGGCACCGGTACGGGTCGGTTCGCGGGTGCGTGGCCGGGGCCAGATCTTGCGTGCCGAACCGCTGGGCGACAGTGTGCAGCTGGTGGTGCGCGTCACGGTCGAGATCGAGGGCGAAACGCGCCCGGGCTGCGTGGTCGACACCATCAGCCGTTACACCTTCAACCCTGTTGCCGAGTGAGCCTGTCATGGACATGAATGAAGCCGTTATCGTCGCCACCGCCCGTACCGCGCTGGCCAAGTCGTTCCGTGGGTCGTTCAACGATACCGAAGCGCCCGTGCTGGGCGGGCATGTGGTGCGGGCCGTGGTCGAGCGGGCCGGGGTGGAAGCCGAGGCCATCGACGATGTGATCATGGGCGCTGCGGTGCAGCAGGGCACCCAGGCCTACAACATCGGCCGCCTGTGCGCCTACACCGGCGGCTTGCCCCACAGTGTGCCGGGCATGGCGGTGGACCGCATGTGCGCCTCGGGCCTGATGAGCATCGGCCTGGCGGCCAAGGGCATCGTCAGTGGCGAGCTGAATATCGCCATTGGCGGCGGGGTGGAGTCGCTGTCACTGACCCAGACCAAGCACAAGAACACCTACCGTGCGCAATCCCAGGCGGTGCTGGAGGTGATGCCGGACGCGTACATCCCGATGCTGGAAACCGCCGAGATCGTTTCCCGCCGCTATGGCATCAGCCGCGCCGCGCAGGACGAGTACGCGCTGCAAAGCCAGTTGCGCACGGCAGCGGCGCAGCGCGATGGCCTGTTCGACGAGGAGCTGGTGGCGCTGGAGGTCGACAAGCTGCTGTTCGACAAGGAAGGCCAGGCTGCCGGGCACCAGCGGGTGCGGGTCGACCGCGACGAGTGCAACCGACCGGGTACCCGGCTGGAAGACCTGGCCGCGCTGAAACCGGTGTGGAAGGACGGCAAGTGGATCGGCGAGGGCGCGTTCGTCACGGCGGGCAATGCCTCGCAGTTTTCCGACGGAGCCTCCGCCAGCCTGTTGATGAGCCGCGCCGAAGCGAAGCGGCGTGGGTTGACGCCATTGGGCATCTACCGCGGCATTGCCGTGGCAGGCTGCGCGCCGCAGGAGATGGGGATCGGGCCGGTGCTGGCGGTGCCCAGGCTGCTCAAGCGGTTCGGGCTGACGGTGGCGGATATCGGGTTGTGGGAGATCAACGAGGCGTTTGCCTGCCAGGTGCTGCATTGCCGTGATGCCCTGGAGATTCCGGCTGACCGGTTGAATGTGAATGGCGGGGCGATTGCCATTGGGCACCCGTTTGGCATGTCGGGGGCGCGGATGGTTGGGCATGCGCTGCTCGAAGGGCGTCGGCGCGGGGTGCGCTATGTGGTGGTGGCGATGTGCATCGGCGGCGGGATGGGGGCGGCCGGGTTGTTCGAGCTGACCTGAACACCCTGTGGGAGCGGGCTTGTCCCGCGAAAGGGCCGGCCCAGGCAACACAGGTGTATGGCCAGGGCTTCGCCCTGGTTCGCGGGACAAGCCCGCTCCCACACAGGATTGGCCCACAGATCCTCGTTATGTGAATGGCGGCGCGA
>NZ_AKJC01000147.1 GCF_000282535.1 Pseudomonas sp. GM84
GTTGCCGGACGCATCGAAGTCAATGCCATAGCGCTCGCCGCCAAAGTCGCGGCTGGCAATGACGCGGTGGTCTTCGTTGTACTGGATCTCCAGCTTTCGGCCCAGTACATCGGTGGCCCAGCTGGTGCGGTTGGCGAAGTCGTAACGGAAGAGATAATGCTCGCCATCGCTGGTCCAGTGCTCGACTACCCGTGGCTTGTCGCGACAGGCTCTTAGACGAAAACTATAGTCAAACTACGAGACAATTTAAAGAAAGTGACTGAGACAATGTTGGCAGCCACTTCCGAAATCCAATTTTATAGAGAGCCAAAATTACAATTATGTTAGCACAATCTACCACCCCGACACACAGCTTAATAAATACAAGACAAAGCGCTATAAATCCATCAATATCTTACCCTTTCACTCACTCTCCACAAGCCCAAACCTGTTAAGCCCTACACTTTATCATTCACAGCGTAAAGCGGAATAACGAACCATATGCACACAACTAAAGCCAGGCTGAAAAATTAAATATTATCAAGCTCAGCCCAAGCATCATATTTATAGTGCTCGTCAATCCGCTCAAATTGAATTCCCTTCAAGTAGCTAGCAGCAACTTTAAACTTCTCACTGCAAAACAGCTCCAGAGTTTCTTGACATCTAAAAATATCGCTCTCTATCGCCGCCGAAACCACAAAGTTTACAACACTATCTATGCTCACAGAACCTGGATAAAGAAGATTCTCAATTTCGGCCCCTGTCTCCAAGTCTTTGGATACTAGATACTCTGATTTAGACTTATCTAGCGCGGCCAAACTCTCCCCAGGCAGGAATATAAAAAAATCATCTTTCCGAGACTTGCCTTTATGAACAATCTCCAAAGGAATAGCCTTATATTTTGCCCCTAACTCATCGCATATCGCTAAAAATTTTTTTGAAACATAAGTATCGCCCACTTGATAGAAGTCAAAATTCAAATCATCTAGATCCATCTCCAAGCCAGACAGTTTCAGAGTGTAACTTTTTTTTACTTCAATTTCCGAAGGGTTCGATTCAAGCGGATCCCACTCAAACTCATCACAATTAAAAAAGCCTGACAAAACAATTGGACAACCTCTATCTTCCGCAGAGTACCGCATAACATAGTAAGTTTTTTCAACGCCATTCATAAGAGCCTCCCAGTAACAGCATCCACTACAAACTTATTATTCATAAGCCCTTCTCTTGCGAAATCCTGTACCCTTCCAACACCTAATACCAATTGCGTATCAGAGATCCTACCAACTTTAAATGCATCATTCAGGGCTGAAAGCTTAGTTTCCACGGCTTTAGTATACTGAGCATGATTCGACCAATGACCTGGAAGATCTATGTTTTGCGTTAAGTTTTTGCTTCCAGGTAAAAATATACCATTTGAAGCGCCATCGCCGTCAAAACCCATAGACTGCAACTTTTGAAACATTTTCGCATAGCGCGGCTTATTCATCAGCTCTTCGGGAATTAGGTGATGATTTGCCATCCCATCACCATTTCTAGCCCCCATGTTTTGCCCCAACTTCGTGGAGCACCAGCCTAACGGGTCGACCTCTTGAAGGGGGTTAGTGACATATGAATAAATATTAATGCCGCCAGCCAGCCCTATCGGGTCATGCGATAGAAATCTTCCGACTTCAGAATCATAGTATCTATACGTGTTGTAATGTAGCCCCGTTTCGCTGTCAAAGTACTGCCCCTGAAATCGGAGATTTTGCTCGACCTCATTGACGGCCAGATGCTCGATCGAACCCCATGACCGATACGTCGCCTGCCAGACGATCTCGCCTTCGCTATTTGTCAGCTCCAACGGCGTACCAATCTGGTCGGTGTGGAAATAGTAGACCTTCTGCTCTTCACCTTCTGCTTGATCAACACGCGCCAACGGCGCATAGCTACCCGGTTCATACAGGTACACGATGCTCTGCCCTGGCGTCTCCTCTCGCAGCATCCGCAGCCCTTGCCACAGGAACCGCTTCTGCTCGACTTCACCATTGATTTCAGCCTGCTTGGCCACCC
>NZ_AKJC01000148.1 GCF_000282535.1 Pseudomonas sp. GM84
TCCGGCTCCCGCAACCAGATTCAAAGAAAAGGCCACTGTTTACGCAGTGGCCTTTTTCTTTGGCCTCAAGAAACCCAAACTGAAGAAATTGCCTGGTAAGCTGCGAAATAGCTTGACCACCAGGGGTGAAGCTGTAGAATGCGCCCCTCTGACGCGGGATGGAGCAGCCTGGTAGCTCGTCGGGCTCATAACCCGAAGGTCGTCGGTTCAAATCCGGCTCCCGCAACCAGATTCGTCAGAACAAACCCCGCCTGTGTAACAGCAGCGCGGGGTTTGTTGCATTTCATCGCCGCAAAAATCGTCCCTCCCCCTTTGCCGTCCGCCAACCCGCAGGTTTGAGAGCGCGTCCCCAGGATGAACTATCTTTAACCGTGCCGGACGACTGAAAGTCACGTTGCCCGGAGTAATATCTGGATACGTTTTTCATAGGGACTTCCACTTGGCCGCACCTTCCCCGTACCTCGCGCTGTGTGCCCGGGGTAATCCATGACCTCCCAGAACCCCGAACCCCAGGTGCCACTTGCCGCCGTGTTGCCCACGGCCGCGCAGCGCCTGCCTTGGCTCGAACGTTTGAGTCGCTATCGCCAGCCGATCGGCCTGGGCGTGACCCTGTTGCTGTTTGCCATGGCATTGATTGCCTGTCGCCACCTGTTGAGCGAACTGGACATCTATGCGCTGCACGACGCCATGCTCAGCGTACCGACCCAGTCACTGCTCGGCGCGTTGCTGGCGACGGTCATCGGCTTTGTGATCCTGCTCGGATACGAATGGTCGGCAAGCCGCTATGCCGGCGTGAAACTGCCTGGGCGAACCTTGCTGCTCGGTGGGTTCAGCGCGTTCGCCATCGGCAATGCCATTGGCCTGTCCATGCTCTCAGGTGGCTCGGTGCGCTATCGCCTGTATGCCCGCCAAGGCCTGGGGGCCGCTGAAGTCGCGCGCATGACGGTGTTTGCCAGCCTGTCCCTGGGTTGTGCACTACCGCCCCTTGCCGCGCTGGCGACCTTGAGCAACCTGCCGGCTGCGGCCGCAGCCTTGCGCCTGCCCTCCAGCGTTCTGGCCGGGATCGCCAGCGCGGTGCTGGCGCTGACAGCCGTACTGGTGATTGGTTTGTACCGTCGGCGCCAGGCAGAGCAGCCACTGGCAGACAACCTGCTGGTTCACGTTGGCCGGCGCACCTTGCGTCTGCCGGGTGCCCGCCTGGCCGCACTGCAGCTGCTGATTACCGCCCTGGACGTCGCGGCCGCAGCCACTGTGCTGTACCTGTTACTGCCCGAGGCGCCCCCCTTCGGCGCGTTCGTGCTGGTCTACCTGCTGGCCCTGGCCGCCGGCGTACTGAGCCATGTACCAGGCGGCGTCGGGGTGTTCGAGGCGATCCTGCTGGCGGCTTTCGCCGACCAACTGGGCGCCGCGCCACTGGCCGCCGCCTTGCTGCTGTACCGCCTGATCTACGTGGTGCTGCCCTTGCTCCTGGCGTGCGCGCTGCTACTGGCGAACGAAGCGCGTCGCCTGCTGTTCGCCCAGCAGGCGATCAAGGCCGCATCCGGGCTGGCAGCGCCGATCCTGGCCATCCTGGTGTTCCTGTCCGGGGTGGTACTGCTGTTCTCCGGCGCCACCCCGGAAATCGATACCCGCCTGGAGCACATGGGCTTTCTGGTGCCGCACCGCTTGATCGATGCCTCGCACTTCGGCGCCAGCCTGATCGGCGTGCTCTGCCTGCTGCTGGCACAAGGCCTGCGCCGTCGCCTGTCCGCAGCCTGGCTGCTGACCACCGTGCTGCTCCTGGTGGGCGCCCTGCTGTCACTGCTCAAGGGCTTCGACTGGGAAGAGGCCTGCCTGCTGACTGCCACCGCAGCGCTGCTGGCGTTGTTCCGACGCTCGTTCTACCGCCCGAGCCGTCTGCTGGAGCTGCCCTTCTCGCCGGTTTACCTGGTGGCCAGTGCCTGCGTGGTCGGCGCTTCGGTATGGTTGCTGTTATTTGCCTACCAGGATGTGCCCTACAGCCATCAGCTGTGGTGGCAATTCACCCTGGATGCCGATGCCCCGCGTGGTCTGCGGGCCGCCATGGGTAGCGCCGTGCTGCTGGTCATCGTCGCCCTGACCTGGCTTCTGCGCACAGCCCGGCCGACCATTCACCTGCCCGATGCCGATGAATTGCAGCGCGCCAACCGGATTCTGCTGGCGTCCGACCAGCCCGACGGCGGCCTGGCCCTGACCGGCGACAAGGCCCTGCTCTTCCACCCCAGCGACAACGCCTTCCTCATGTACGCCCGCCGCGGCCGCAGCCTGGTGGCACTGTACGACCCGATCGGCCCGGCCCAGGAGCGCGCCGAGATGATCTGGCAATTCCGCGACCTGTGTGACCTGCACCACGCCCGCCCGGTGTTCTACCAGGTGCGCGCGGAAAACCTGCCGTTCTACATGGACATCGGCCTTACCGCGCTCAAGCTCGGCGAGGAGGCCCGGGTCGACCTGCGCCGCTTCGACATCGAAGCCAAGGGCAAGGAGATGAAAGACCTGCGCTACACCTGGAACCGCGGTGGACGCGACGGCCTGAGCCTGGAAATCCACGAACCCGGCCAGGCCCCGCTGGCGGAGCTCAAGGAAATCTCCGACGCCTGGCTCGGCAGCAAGAACGTGCGCGAGAAAGGCTTCTCGCTGGGGCGCTTCAGCCCCGAGTACCTGCAACATTTTCGCATCGCCCTGATTCGCTTCCAGGGTCGCCCGGTGGCCTTTGCCAACCTGTTGGAAACCCACGGCAACGAACTGGCCAGCCTGGACCTGATGCGCGCGCATCCCGAGGCGCCGAAGCTGACCATGGAATTCATGATGATCGGCCTGATTCTGCACTACAAAAGCCATGACTATGGCCGTTTCAGCCTGGGCATGGTCCCGCTTTCCGGGCTGCAACCTCGGCGTGGCGCGCCCCTGACCCAGCGCCTGGGCTCGATGGTGTTCCGTCGCGGCGAACAGCTTTACAACTTCCAGGGCCTGCGGCGCTTCAAGGACAAGTTCCAGCCGGACTGGGAACCCCGTTACATGGCCGTGCCGGCCGGGCTCGACCCGCTGGTGGCACTGGCTGACACTGCCGCCCTGATCGCTGGCGGCCTGACTGGATTGGTGAAACGTTGATGATCCGACGCTATTGGCTGTACGTACTGATTCCCCTGCTCGCGGCTGCCCTGGTCGGTGCTGCGGTCTTCTGGCTGTGGGCCCGCCCCGCCCCGCAAGCGCGCCTGGAGCAACTGACCCTCAATGGCACCAGCATCACCCGCGTCACCCCCGGCGTGCATGCCAAGGCCCGGGTGGCCATCGGCGTGCCCCAGGACCAGGCACTGAGCGACAAGCAGCTGCTGGACCTGAGCCAGGCCGGCGAAGCACAGCTGGTACAAGTGATCCTGCCGCCAAGCGACTGCAGCAAGCAGCAGCAGGCCATGGACCAGGCGCTGACCCAGCTGTCCGACAAACCCACCCTGGTCGCGGGCATTGGCCCAGGTGGAGCCCAAGCCTGGCGCTGGCTGGCGGTACAGAGCGATGACAAGGCCAGGGCCATCTCGGTCGACTTCAGCGTCGAACAGCCCGGCTGCGCCAGCGCGCTGCCGAAATCAGCCGCCCATGGCCACTGGAACGTGGCCTGGAACGACAACCCGGATGACGCCAGCGCCGCCTTCGTGCGTGACCAGGCCAATGCCGAAACCAGCATCAGCGACTACGACATCCACCTGCCACAAGTGCTCAAGGCGCAGCTGACCCAGGCACTGGTAGGCCGTGACGGCAACGCCCTGGCCATTCCGGTCGTCGAAGTGCCTGCCGGGCAGACCACCGACACCGTCACCCTGTTCCTCTCGGGCGACGGCGGCTGGCGCGACCTCGACCGCGACGTGGCCGGCGAAATGGCCAAGCTCGGCTATCCGGTGGTGGGCATCGACACCCTGCGTTATTACTGGCAGCACAAGACGCCGGAGCAAAGTGCGGCCGACCTGTCGGAACTCATGCAGCATTACCGGCAGAAATGGGGCACCAAGCGCTTCGTGCTGACCGGTTATTCGTTCGGTGCCGACGTGCTGCCCGCCATCTACAATCGCCTGCCCGCTGAAGACCAGCAGCGTATCGATGCCGTGATGCTGCTGGCCTTCGCCCGCAGCGGCAGCTTCGAAATCGAGGTAGAAGGCTGGCTGGGCAAAGAAGGCCAGGAAGCGCCAACCGGGCCGGAAATGGCCAAGCTGCCTGCGTCCAAGGTGGTGTGCGTATACGGCGTGGAAGAGACCGACGAGAGTGGTTGCACCGACAAGACGGCAGTGGGTGAGCGCATGAAGCTGCCGGGTGGGCACCACTTCGACGAAAACTACCCAGCGCTGGCCAAGCGTTTGATTGGTGAGATCGAGACCCGTCAGGGAAAGTCCAGCGTCGCTGACAAGAACTGACGCTAGCGGGGGCTGCTGTGCAGCCCCAATCGCCGGCAAGCCGGCTCCCACAGGGCTTGCGTCAGCTTTTGGAAGTTGAGCAGAGATCCTCGCTGCCCTTGCAGTAACTTGTGGGAGCGGGCTTGCCGGCGATTGGGGCGCAACGCGCCCCGGCCTCACTCAGATCTCGACCTGCGTCCCCAGCTCGATCACCCGATTGAGCGGCAGGTTGAAGAAGCGCAGGTTACCGTTGGCATTCTTCAGCAGGAACGCAAACAGGTTCCCGCGCCAGCGCGACATCCCCTCAAGACGCGACGCGATCACCGTTTCTCGGCTAAGGAAGTAGGTCGTGCGCATCGGGCTGAAATCCAGCTCATCCAGATGGCACAGCTTCAGCGCCGCCGGCACGTCCGGCTCGTCCATGAAGCCAAAATGCAGCAACACGCGGAAGAACCCATCACCATAGGCCTCCACCTCGAAGCGCTCCTGGTCCGGCACCCGCGGCCGGTCTTCGCTGACCACCGTCAGCAACACCACCTGGCTGTGCAACACCTGGTTGTGCAGCATGTTGTGCAACAGCGCATGGGGCACGGCGTCTGGCCGCGCAGTCAGGAACACGGCAGTGCCTTCGACCCGGTGCGGCGGCTGCACGCGAATGCTGCCGATGAACACCGGCAGCGGCAACCCGCCTTCGTCAATGCGCTCGACCAGGATCTGCTTGCCCCGCTTCCAGGTACTCATCAGCAGGAACAATACGCCCCCCGCCAATACAGGGAAGGCGCCACCCTGAACGATCTTCGGCACGTTGGCGGCAAAGAACAGCCCGTCGACGAACAGGAATCCCAGCAAGATAGGCACCGCCAGCACCGGCGGCCACTTCCACAACAGCAGCATCACCGCAGACACCAGAATGGTGGTCATCAGCATGGTGCCGGTCACCGCCACGCCATAGGCCGCGGCCAGGGCGCCGGACGACTCGAAACCGATCACCAGCAGCACCACCCCGACCATCAGCGTCCAGTTCACCGCACCAATGTAGATCTGCCCCTGCTCGTCGCTGGAGGTGTGCTGGATCTGCATGCGCGGGATGTAACCGAGCTGGATGGCCTGCCGGGTCAGGGAGAAGGCGCCCGAGATCACCGCCTGCGAGGCAATCACCGTGGCCATCGTCGCCAGCCCCACCAGCGGCAGCAAGGCCCAGCCCGGTGCCAGCAGGTAGAACGGGTTGCGGGCGGCGTCAGGATTCTGCAGCAGGATCGCACCCTGGCCGAAATAGTTGAGCACCAACGCCGGCAGCACCAGGGCAAACCAGGCGCGGGCGATCGGCTTGCGACCGAAATGGCCCATGTCGGCGTACAGCGCCTCGGCACCGGTCAGTGCCAGCACCACGGCGCCGAGAATGGCCACGCCCATGCCTGGGTGGACCACGAAGAAGTTGACCGCCCAACCCGGGTTGAATGCCTTGAGCACTTCCGGGCTCTGGGAAATGCCATGCACCCCCAGCGCCCCCAGCACCAGGAACCAGACGACCATGATCGGACCGAACGCCTTGCCGATCTTTTCCGTGCCGTGCTTTTGCACCAGAAACAGCGCCACCAGCACCACCAGCGAGATCGGCACCACCCAATGGTCGATGCCATCGAACGCCAGGCCCATGCCCTCTACCGCCGACAGCACCGACACCGCCGGGGTGATCATGCTGTCGCCGTAGAACAGCGAGGCGCCGATCAGCCCGCAGATGACCATGAGCGTGCGCAGCCGCGGGTAGGCGGCCGTGGCCCGTCGCGCCAACGCGGTAAGGGCCATGGTGCCGCCTTCACCCTGGTTATCGGCGCGCAGGATGAACATCACGTATTTGAACGACACCACCCACAGCAGCGACCAGAGGATCAGCGACAGGATCCCCAGCACGCCATCGTGGTTGACTGGCACTCCATAGCCGCCGCCAAAGACTTCCTTGAGGGTATACAACGGGCTGGTACCGATATCGCCATAGACCACCCCAACAGCTGCCACCAGCAGGCTGATCGAGCGTGTCGCCCCCTGCCCGCCCTCGGCGTGACTGCTTGCCTGAACCATCGACCACTCCCGCGAACGGCCACAACGGCCAAAGAAATTCACTCCCACGCCAAGGCATCACAGATACCCGGACGCAACGGCGCGAAGCATAGCGCAGCGTTCGTCGCTTTTGTGCTGGTCAAGCGACCTTGCGCTCGCTAGAATTGCGCACTTTTTGATCAGAGGCGCCCACAGCGCCCGCCAGGATCGCCCTGCCACCGGCCGGGCGATCTGCATTCAATACCGAGGTTAGTCATGTCCACCACTCCCGCCACCCCTAAGGTCGGATTCGTCAGCCTGGGCTGCCCTAAGGCTTTGGTCGATTCCGAGCGCATCCTTACCCAGTTGCGCATGGAAGGCTATGAAGTCGTGCCCACCTACGAAGACGCCGACGTGGTGGTGGTCAACACCTGCGGCTTCATCGACAGCGCCAAGGCCGAATCGCTGGAAGTGATCGGCGAAGCGATCAAGGAAAACGGCAAGGTCATCGTCACCGGCTGCATGGGCGTCGAGGAAGGCAACATCCGCGACGTGCACCCGAGCGTGCTGTCGGTCAGCGGCCCGCAGCAGTACGAGCAGGTGGTCAACGCCGTGCACGAAGTCGTGCCGCCACGCCAGGACCACAACCCGCTGATCGACCTGGTGCCGCCGCAGGGCGTCAAGTTGACCCCGCGCCACTACGCCTACCTGAAGATTTCCGAAGGCTGCAACCACAGCTGCAGCTTCTGCATCATCCCGTCGATGCGCGGCAAGCTGGTCAGCCGCCCGGTCGGCGAAGTGCTGAGCGAGGCCGAGCGCCTGGTCAAGGCGGGGGTCAAGGAAATCCTGGTCATTTCCCAGGACACCAGCGCCTACGGCGTCGACGTCAAGTACAAGACCGACTTCTGGAACGGTCGCCCGGTCAAGACCCGCATGCTGGAGCTGTGCGAAGCACTGAGCAGCCTGGGTGCCTGGGTGCGCCTGCACTACGTGTACCCGTACCCGAACGTCGACGATGTGATCCCGCTGATGGCCGCTGGCAAGATCCTGCCGTACCTGGACATCCCGTTCCAGCACGCCAGCCCCAAGGTGCTCAAGTCGATGAAGCGCCCGGCCTTCGAAGACCGCACCCTGGCGCGCATCAAGAACTGGCGCGAGCAGTGCCCTGAGCTGGTCATCCGCTCGACCTTCATCGTCGGTTTCCCGGGCGAGACCGAAGAAGACTTCCAGTACCTGCTGGACTGGCTGACCGAAGCACAGCTCGACCGCGTCGGCTGCTTCCAGTACTCGCCTGTCGAAGGTGCGCCCGCCAACGACCTGGGCCTGGACGAAGTGCCGGACGACGTCAAGCAGGAACGCTGGGACCGCTTCATGGCCCATCAGCAGGCGATCAGCGCCGCACGCCTGCAACTGCGCATCGGCAAGGAAATCGAAGTGCTGATCGACGAAGTCGAGGAGCAGGGCTCGGTTGGCCGCAGCTTCTTTGATGCCCCGGAAATCGACGGCAGCGTGTTCATCGATGGCGACCATGGCTTCAAGCCGGGCGACAAGGTACGTTGCCGGGTGGTCGATGCCGACGAATACGACATGTGGGCCGAGCCTGTCTGAGCCGTGCACATGTGACCAAGCCCCGCCCACTGGCGGGGCTTTTTTTTGCATCTATGGTTTCCTCAAAGGTCACAGAGGATCACCGGCATGCATTCGGCACTGACGCTGCAAACACCCCACCTGCATGACTACCCGGAGCTGGTCCAGGTCTGGGAGGATTCGGTACGCGCGACCCACGACTTCCTGCCCGATGCCTACATACTGCTGTTGCGCGAGCATGTACTGCGCAGATACCTCGACGCCGTGATGCTCATCTGCTGCAAGGATCACCGCCGCATCTGTGGCTTCGCCGGTGTCGCCAACGGCCGCGTCGACATGCTGTTCGTCGCCCCGGCCTATCGTGGCCGAGGCGTCGGCAAGCGCTTGCTGCGCTATGCCATCGCCGAACTCAACGCCGAAACCCTGGACGTCAACGAACAGAACCCACAAGCCTTGGGCTTCTATCTGCACGAGGGCTTCGAAGTGATTGGCCGCTCGGACACCGACGGCTTGGGGCAACCCTATCCCTTACTGCACATGCAGCTAATTCGTACAGCACCCTAGGACAATGTCGCAGGAAGCCGTGCAATGCGTCCTAAAATGGCGCATTTGACACAGATTCCCATCATCAAGCGGCCATGGGCAGGTACAATGTAGGTCTTTTCCTGCCTTGCGAACCGCCCCCCATGTCCGAACCCATCCGCCTGTCCAAACGCCTCATCGAGCAGCTCGGCTGCTCCCGCCGAGAGGCCGAGCTGTATATCGAGGGGGGCTGGGTCACGGTCGATGGCATCGTGGTCGAGCAACCGCAGTTCAAGGTGGAAAACCAGCGCGTCGAGCTGTTGCCGGGCGCCAAGGCCGAAGCCCTTGAACCTGTGACCCTGCTGCTCAACCAGCAGGCAGGTGTCGACATCGAAACAGCCCGCGCCGGCATCAACCTGGGGAGCCTCAGCGAAGCCCATGGCGAAGGCGTGCGGCCACTCCATGGGCACTTTGCCAAGCTATCCTGTATCGCACCGCTGGAACGCGGTGCCAGCGGCCTGCAGGTCTTCACCCAGGACTGGCGGGTAACCCGCAAGATCGAAGCCGACCTGCGCAAGCTGGAGCAGGAATACATCATCGAAGTGCGTGGCGAAACCACGCCTCAGGCACTGGAGCGCCTGGCCCGCGGGGCAACGCGCAATGACCGGGAACTGCCCAGGGCCAAGGCCAGCTGGCAGAACGAGACCCACCTGCGCCTGGCCCTGAAGAACCCGCAACCAGGGCAAATTTCCGAACTGTGCGCCTACCTGCGCCTGGAAGTGCGGGGCATGCGCCGCATCCGCCTGGGCGGCGTGTCCATGGGCAAGCTGCCCTTGGGGCAATGGCGCTACCTGGCCAGCACCGAACGTTTCTAAGCGATACGCCGCGCCAAGGCGCGGCATCTGAACAGGATTTTGCAGCAATGAACCACAATGATGTACTGCGCAGCTTGCGCTACATGCTCAAGGTGAACGACGCCAAGATGGCCGAAATCATCGCGCTGTCCGGCGTCGAGGTAAACCCGGTGGTGCTCGCCACCTACCTGAAGAAAGAAGACGAGGCAGGGTTTGTACGCTGCCCCGAGCGAATCATGGCGCACTTCCTCGACGGTTTGGTAATCCACCGCCGCGGCAAGGACGACAGCCGCCCTCCTCAACCGGTCGAGTTGCCGGTGACCAACAACACCATCCTGAAGAAGCTGCGGGTAGCCTTCGAACTGAAGGAAGAGGACCTGCACGTGATCCTCAAGTCGGTCAATTTCCCGGTGTCCAAGCCTGAACTCAGCGCACTGTTCCGCAAGGTCGGCCATGACAACTACCGGCCTTGCGGCGACCAGTTGCTGCGCAACTTCCTCAAGGGCCTGACCCTGCGCGTGCGCGGCTAAGTGGCCATGCAGCATACGGTCACGCCGGTCGGCATCGTGCGCTCCTGCTTCAAGGAAAAGTTCGCCATCCCACGCCAGCCACAGCTGGCACCGGCGGCGCGCGGCGTACTGGAGCTGCTGCCGCCATTCGACCAGGGTGATGCGGTGGAGGGCCTCGAGCAGATCAGCCATGTCTGGCTGCTGTTTCTGTTCCATCAGGCCCTGGAAGACAAGCCACGCCTGAAAGTGCGCCCGCCGCGCCTGGGCGGCAACAAGAGCATGGGGGTGTTCGCAACCCGTGCGACACACCGGCCGAACGGCATCGGCCAGTCGGTGGTGCGGTTGGAAGGTGTGGAACCAGGTCGGCTGCTGCTGTCCGGGATCGACCTGCTCGACGGCACACCGGTGATCGATATCAAGCCCTATGTGCCCTATGCCGACAGCATCTCCGGAGCCAGCAACCTGATGGCCAGCGCCGCGCCGCAGGCGATTGCCGTGCAATGGAGCGACGGCGCCTTGCCCCAGGCCAAGGCCCACGCACTGCGCCTGGGTGAACCTCTCGTGGAGCTGATCGAGCAGTGCCTGGCCCAGGACCCTCGGCCGGCCTACCAGGTGCCGGCACCAGAGCGCGTGTACGGGGTGAAGTTCTGGGATGTGCAGGTCAGGTGGCAGTATCCGCAGGCCGACGTCATTCGGGTGCTGGAAGTGGTGCGCGAAACCTGAAGTCCATAAGCTTTGGGCCATAAAAAAACGCAGGCCGAGGCCTGCGTTTTTTTATGGCTGCGTTCGCCTTACTTCTCGACGAAAGCTCGCTCGATCAGGTAGTCACCTGGCTCGCGCATACGGGCGGAAATCTTCAGGCCGAAGCTGTCGAGCACTTCACTGGTCTCGTCGAGCATGCTCGGGCTACCGCAGATCATCGCGCGGTCGTCCTGCGGGTTGATCGGCGGCAGGCCGATGTCGCTGAACAGCTTGCCGCTGCGCATCAGGTCGGTCAGACGGCCCTGGTTTTCGAACGGCTCGCGGGTCACGGTCGGGTAATAGATCAGCTTGTCACGTACCGCCTCACCGAAGAACTCGTTCTGCGGCAGGTGCTCGGTAATGAACTCGCGGTAGGCCACTTCGTTCACGTAACGCACGCCGTGCACCAGGATCACCTTCTCGAAACGCTCGTAGGTTTCCGGGTCCTGGATGACGCTCATGAACGGCGCCAGGCCAGTGCCGGTGCTCAGCAGGTAGAGGTGCTTGCCCGGGTTCAGGTCATCGAGCACCAGGGTACCGGTAGGCTTCTTGCTGATGATGATCTCGTCGCCTTCCTTCAGGTGCTGCAGCTGGGAGGTCAGCGGACCGTCCGGCACCTTGATGCTGAAGAATTCCAGGTGCTCTTCCCAGTTTGGCGACGCGATGGAATAGGCGCGCATGAGCGGACGGCCATTGTCCTGTTGCAGGCCGATCATCACGAACTGACCGTTCTCGAAGCGCAGGCCCGGATCGCGGGTGCACTTGAAGCTGAACAGGGTGTCGTTCCAGTGATGCACACTGAGGACACGTTCGTGGTTCATGTTGCTCATCTATGGGGCTCCTGAAGAAAAACGCAGCGCGCAAAACGCACAGTTGCGCGATAGTTTAGGGGCAGCGACAATATCTGTTAACTGAATTATCAAGATATGTGTTATCGGTTATATAGATATGCGATTTACACTTCGTCAGCTTCAAGTCTTCGTTGCCGTGGCCCAGCACCAAAGCGTCTCGCGGGCCGCCAGCGTGCTGGCGTTGTCGCAATCGGCCGCCAGTACGTCGATCACCGAACTCGAGCGGCAATCGAGCTGCCAACTGTTCGACCGCGCGGGCAAGCGCCTGGCCCTCAACGCCCTTGGCCATCAGTTGTTGCCCCAGGCGGTCGCGCTGCTGGACCAGGCCAAGGAAATTGAAGACTTGCTCAACGGCAAGTCGGGGTTCGGCTCGCTGGCGGTGGGCGCCACGCTGACCATTGGCAACTACCTGGCCACCCTGTTGATTGGCAGCTTCATGCAGGTGCACCCGGAAAGCCAGGTGAAGCTGCACGTGCACAACACAGCACATATCGTGCACCAGGTGGCGCAGTACGAAATTGATCTGGGTCTAATCGAAGGTGACTGCAACCACCCGGACCTGGAAGTGCAGCCTTGGGTCGAAGACGAGCTGGTGGTGTTCTGTGCACCGCAACATCCGCTCGCCAAGCTGGGTCGAGCGGATGTCGAAAGCCTGTCTCATGAAGACTGGATCTTGCGCGAGCAAGGTTCCGGCACGCGCCTGACCTTCGATCAGGCCATGCGCCATCATCGCGCCAACCTGAATATCCGCCTGGAGCTGGAACACACCGAGGCGATCAAGCGCGCCGTGGAGTCGGGGCTGGGCATCAGCTGCATCTCGCGCATGGCTCTGCGCGATGCTTTCCGTCGAGGCAGCCTGGTGCCGGTGGAGACGCCGGAGCTGGACCTGATGCGGCAGTTCTATTTCATCTGGCACAAGCAGAAATACCAGACCACGGCGATGCGCGAGTTTCTCGAGCTGTGCCGCAACTTCACTGCGGGCTTTACCCGCAGTGATGAAATCGTCTTGCCGCCGATCGCTTAAAGCAGGATCACGCCCCAGACCAGCGCAACCATGGTCAGCGCCACCAGCTGCGCGGCGCTGCCCATGTCCTTGGCATTCTTCGACAACGGGTGGCGCTCCAGGGAGATGCGGTCAATGGCCGCCTCTACTGCAGAGTTGAACAGCTCGACGATCAAGCCGAGCAGGCACACCGCGATCATGATCGCCCGCTCGGCACGGCTGACCGGCAGCCAGAAGGCAATCGGAATCAGCAGGACGTTGAGCAGCACCAGTTGGCGAAATGCGGCTTCACCCTTGAAGGCGGCGCGCAAACCGTCCAGCGAGTAGCCGGCGGCGTTGAAGATGCGTTTGAGGCCGGTTTGGCCCTTGAATGGCGACATGGGTGTCATTTCACAGATAAAAGGCCAGCAGAGTAGTCTGGCGCGGGTCAAAAAAGCGTGAAGACGCAGGCTGTCAGTTGCTTGCAACCGATTCAAGTTGTTGCAGCAACAACGCCGCCTGAGTCCGGGTGCGCACGCCGAGCTTGCGGAAGATCGCCGTTACGTGCGCCTTGATGGTCGCTTCCGAGACACTCAGCTCATACGCGATCTGTTTGTTCAACAAGCCCTCGCAGACCATGGTCAGCACACGGAACTGCTGTGGCGTGAGGCTGGCAAGGCCTTCGCTGGCGGCCTTGGCCTCGGCCGACACATCGACTTTCTCGAAGGCCTGCGGTGGCCACCAGACGTCACCGTCGAGCACTTTGCGTACGGCGTCCTGAATGACTTCGAGGCCACTGGACTTTGGAATGAAACCACTGGCACCGAATTCACGCGACTTGACCACCACCGCAGCTTCTTCCTGGGCCGAAACCATTACCACAGGGATCTGCGGATACTGGCCACGCAACAGGACCAGCCCGGAGAAGCCATAGGCACCCGGCATGTTCAGGTCCAGCAGCACCAGGTCCCAATCGGATTTTTCGCTCAGGCGGGTTTCCAGCTCGGCAATGCTCGCCACCTCAACCAGACGCACATCCGCGCCCAGGCCGAGGGTAACAGCCTGGCGCAGAGCGCTACGAAACAGCGGGTGGTCATCGGCAATCAGGATTTCGTAAGTGGCCATCGATCTATGGATCCTGTTCTGTGCCAGGCGCATGCGGGGGAGTAATAGCGCCTGGCGGGGAATCGGCGCCAAGGATGCCGAGCACGGCTGGGGGTGGTCAAGCCAATCGCCCTGCCGCCTCGCCCACCCTGGCTGCCAGCTCGGTCATTATGAACCAAAGCGCAGCGGCTGCCCCTTGGACTATAGGAAGGTATGCAAACGCTGGTGGGTGTCATCCTGATCATCCAGGGGCAGGCGGCGCTTGCCACTGAGGTAATGCAGGCTGAACACGTCCAGGTAGGCATCCAGGGCTTGAGAGGCCTGGCTGTCACCCGCCAGATCCAGGCACATGGCAGCCACTTCCGCCGTGCAGAAATGGTCGTCGCGCTTGGACCGGCGCAGGCGATAGCGCGACATCTGCTCGGCCTGCAGGCTCAGCACCGGAAAACGATCCAGGTACGGGCTTTTGCGGAACATCTTGCGTGCTTCGGTCCAGGTTGCATCGAGCAGGATGAACAACGGGCGCTTGCCCGGCTGACGTTGCACCTCGTTCACCACACGCTCCTGGGCCACGAACTCGCCGGGGAAGACGATGTAGGGCTGCCATTGAGGATCATCGAGCAGCGCCAGCAAACGTTCGTCCACCGAGGTGCGCAACCAGCCAAAGGCAGAGGTATCTTCGATCAGGTCGGCAATCAGCCAGCCGGTATTGGTCGGTTTCAGAGGCTCGGTGTCATGCATCAGCAAGCAGACACCCGAGTCGGCCTGCACCCGAGGCTTCCAGGCACACAGGCAATGGGTCGCGATGACCCGGCAACCCGTGCACCGCTCGGCACGTGAACCGCGTGCGATGAACGGTTTGTTACTGCGCGCCAGGCGTTCGGCGCGCAGGCGCGCTACCGCATGGCTCATTCTGGCAAGCCTCTGCGAAAAATCTGACTGAACACTGCGAAAACTCGGATTGAACAAAGCGCCAGTCTACCAGAGCGGGCGTCATTTGCCGTGCAGCAGGACGGATTGGTCCCTTATAATCCCAAGCTTTGGCGGCCGGATTTTGCCTGTAAAGCTGCGCTTCTCATGGAACGTCGGCTCTCAGCGCATGTCAAAGCGCCAGTCATCGAACCAGGAGAGATTCATGCTGCGTCTTATCGTCCCGACCCTGAGCCTGTTGCTCGCACTGCCCCTCGCCGCCCAGGCAGCTTCCAAGCAGGAGTTCGAGTTGAACAAGGTGCTGCAGAAAGTCGCCCAGGAGAGCAGCGTCGGCACCCCGCGCGCCATCAATGAAGACATTCTCGACCAGGGCTACACCGTTGAAGGCAAGGCGTTGGTCAACCACCTGAGCGTGCGTGCCGAGCATGCTGCGCGCATGCAGGAAAACCCCGCCCAGGTTCGCAGCCAACTGGGTGACAGCGTATGCCGCAACAGTGGTTTTCGTAATCTGATGTCCAAAGGCGCCGTGATGGTCTACCGCTTCACCGTCTATAAAACCAATCAGCCGGTCATGGACCAGGCCTTCGATGCTGCCAGCTGCACCGCCGGCAACAAGAAGAAGTGATCAAGTAACCTGCACACCTTCGGCGCGCTGCGGTTCTTCGTCGGCGCGCATCTCCGCCAGCAGCGCCTGCAGGTAGCGTGACTGGCACTCCAGCGTAGCCAACCTTCGGCGACACTCCTCCTCCAGGCTCACATGATGATCCTGCGCGGCATTTTCCAGCTGCTCATAGAGCTCGCGGTCCACCTCGATGACCAAGCGATGCATATGGTCACCCTCCTGCCTTCTAGACGTTTCGCTTCTCCAGTTAACCAAACCCTCGACGCCGATGGTCAAGCCCCGACGAGCGGCCCCCTCGCGATCCTCCCTGCACGATCTGACACGAAGGTCTAGATTGATAGCGAAGACCGAAAAAACAACAAGATGGACCCAAACCCTGCATCACGGCCTGAAGGCCAACTGCAATGCTCGGGATGCATACTCGAGCCAGAGCAGCCAGCGACACACGCAGTGTCGCGGCCGAGCCATGCCATCGGTTCGGTCAGAGGTTTTGCTGCAGAAGGAGACGTTGAATGCCTTACCAATCGAGTGAACATCTGTTCAATCACTTCAGGGACAGCGGCATCGACCTGAGCAAGATCGACGAACAACTGCAATTGGTCGCGCCTGACAGCCCCAACCTGCCGCTGTACCGCGACATGATGCTGACCGTCTTGCGCATGGCCCACGATGACAGCGACCGCTGGAGTGCCAAGATCACCCTGCAGGCGCTTCGCGAACTGGACCATTCCTTCCGCACCTTGCAGCGCTACAAAGGGCGACGCAAGGTCACCGTCTTTGGCTCGGCGCGCACCCCGCTGGAACACCCGATGTATGCGCTGGCACGCGAACTGGGGGCTACCCTGGCCCGGTCCGACCTCATGGTCATCACCGGTGCCGGCGGCGGCATCATGGCGGCAGCCCACGAAGGCGCTGGCAGCGATCACAGCCTCGGTTTCAACATCACCCTGCCTTTCGAACAGCATGCCAACCCGACGGTCGACGGCACCGACAAGCTGCTGCCCTTCCACTTCTTTTTCATCCGCAAGCTGTTCTTCGTCAAGGAGGCCGATGCGCTGGTGCTTTGCCCAGGTGGTTTCGGCACCCTCGATGAAGCGCTGGAAGTCCTGACGCTGATTCAAACCGGCAAGAGTCCGCTGGTCCCCGTGGTGTTGCTGGACTCACCAGGAGGCACGTTCTGGCGCGATTGCCTGGACTTCATCAGCCGTCAACTACAGGAAAACCGCTACATCTTGCCCAGCGACCTGAAACTGGTGCGCCTGGTGCACAACGCCGACGAAGCGGTGGAAGAGATCAACCAGTTCTACAGCAATTATCACTCCAGCCGCTGGCTGAAGAATC
>NZ_AKJC01000149.1 GCF_000282535.1 Pseudomonas sp. GM84
GGCTGCCGATGGCACGGGCCACGGCCACGGCCTTGTCGACATCCTCGGCCAGCGTGCTGCTGATTTCCAGGTGCACCTCAAGGCCCAAGGTACGGGCCTTGGCGGCGAAGGCGGCGAGGCGCTCGGCAGGCATTTGCGAAAGGCTGTTGTGCTCGCCGTCGAGCAGGTGCAGCGAGAGGCCATCGAGCTCGTGCCGGTAGGCGAAATCGAGCATGTCCTCGGGGCTGACACGACCGTGGGTGAGGTTGGTCAGCAGCGGGTAGCCATGGGCGAACAGGCGCAGGCTGTCGAGCCGCGCGAGCAAGCGGCGGGCAAGTTCGGGGGTAAGCACCAGGGGCGTCGCGGCCCCGGCGTTGTGGCCCATGAGGGCGGCGAAGCGGGCTTGGATAGCTGTCATTATTATCATTCCTGAGCGATTGCCGGGGTGGCCGGCCATGCTTTTATCGCTCTGGAATGGTGCTATCCCTATAGCCATTTCCGTTTTGTTTATATGACCACTTTGCCGCGCTGGCGCGCCGCTGCATCAAACCTTCAGACCGAGCCGGCGCATACCCTCGGCGAGCTCCTGCGCGCGCTGCCGGGCCTGGGTCTGCGGCGTGGCGGCGAAGCCGAGCAACAGGCCAGGCGCAAGGTAGCGCTGAAGGCAATAATCGCGCAGCGCATAGGTGTAGACCTGGTGCTCCACCAGGCCGCGCGCCAGGGCATCGTCGTCGACCTCTGCGGGTAGCCAGCCGATCATGTGCAGGCCCGCCTCCACCGGCGCTACCGAAAGAAAACCGCCCAACTCGCTGTGCAAGGCTTCCAGCAGGCAAGCCTGGCGTTCCTGATACAGCGCACGCATGCGCCGGATATGGCCAAGGAAATGACCCTCCAGCATGAAATCGGCAGTGGTGGCCTGATGCAGCGTCGAGGGGCTGCGGTCCATCACCGCACGAATGGCGCAGAAAGGCTCCACCAGCGCCTCGGGCAGAATCACGTAACCCAGGCGCAGCGACGGGTACAGCACCTTGCTGAAAGTGCCCACGTAGATCACCCGCTGCCATGGGTCCATGGCATACAAGGCCGGCAGCGAACGGCCCACGTAGCGAAATTCGCTGTCGCAGTCGTCCTCGACGATCCAGCCCTGGCTGCGCGAGGCCCAGTCGATCAGTTCCTGGCGGCGCGCATGGCTCATGGTGGTGCCCAGCGGGTGCTGGCGTGAAGGCGTGGTGAACGCCAGGCGTGCATCCGGGCATTCCCGCAGCCCTTGCTGCACATCCAGGCCCTGCTCGTCGATGCGCAACGGCACCAGCTGGCATCCCAGCGCCTGGAAGGCGATGCGCGCGGCAATGTGCCCGGGGTCTTCCATCCACACGCTGTCACCGGGGTTGAGCAGCAGCATGCCAAGCAGGTTGAACGCCTGCTGGGCGCCCGAAGTGATGACCACCTGATCCACGCTGCACTCGATGCCGCGCGCGTCGAACACGTATTCGACGATCGCTTCGCGCAGACGCTGCAGGCCTTTGACTTCGCCATAACCCAGTTGCGCCTTGCCGGGCTTGCGCAGGTGGCGATTGACCAGGCGCTTCCACACCGGCATGGGGAAGGCATCGTAGGCCGGGTGGCTGGGCAGCAAGGACACCGGGCACTCCGGTGCCCAGGCGTTGTACGACATACCGCTGAAATGCGTGCTGCGCAGCGAATGCACCGCCTGGCTCAGGCTCGACAAGCGCGGTGGCTTGGCGGCGAGCCCCGCGTCAGGGCCACGCCCCTCCCACTCATCGCCGACGAAGGTGCCGGCGCCGGTGCGCGAGTCCAGGAAGCCCTCGGCGGTGAGCAGGTCGAAGGCATTGAGCAAGGTGATCCGCGACAACCCCAGCTCCTTGCACAGGGTGCGGGTCGACGGCAGGCGCGAACCGCCCGCGAGCCGACCGCTGAGGATCTGCTTGCGCACCTGCAAGTACAGCTGCCGGTACAGCGGCACTTGGCTGGTGCGATCCAGTTCGACGCCGCTGAGCAGCGCGCCGCCGGGTGTTTTCATGTTGGCCTGGTTCCTGTGGGGAGCGTCGGCGGCTATTGTACGCCGCGCCCTCGCAGGTTGCGCCTCAGACCACCTGGCGCGCCGGCGCATGGCTGCGCTGTTGGTCCTCCCAGCCACCCACCAGCCCCACCGGTACATCCGCAGACGCCAGCGGCTTGCGCCCGCGCACCAGGTCAGAGGCGCGCTCGGCGAGCATGATGGTCGGTGCGTTGAGGTTGCCGTTGGGCTCGCTGGGGAACACCGACGAGTCGATCACCCGCAGGCCTTGCAGCCCGTGCACACGCAGTTCGGAGTCGACCACCGCCATGTCGTCCTCGCCCATGCGGCAGGAGCCGCATGGGTGCATGGTGCTCTCCATGTTGGCGCGCACGAAGGCATCGATCTGTTCGTCGGTCTGCACATGCGCCCCTGGCGCCAGCTCCTCGCCCCGGTAGCGGTCCATGGCCGGTTGGCCGATGATTTCCCGGGTCAGGCGCACGCAACGGCGGAAACCTTCGCGGTCCTCCTCACGCTCCAGGTAGTTGAAGCGGATTTCCGGCTGCTGGTACGGGTCGGCCGACAATGCCCTGACATGGCCGCGGCTCTTGGGCTTGTTCGGCCCCGTGAGGACCATGAAGCCGTGGCCCTTGAACGGTTTGTTGCCGTCATAACGCATCGCCGCCGGCAGGAAGTGGAACTGGATGTCAGGCCAGCGCAGCCCCTTGGCCGAGCGGATGAAGCCCCCCGCCTCGAAATGGTTGCTGGCGCCCAGGCCGTCCTTGAACAGCAGCCAGCGCAGGCCGATCAGCGCCTTGCCCAACAGGCTCATCTTGCCGTTGAGGGTGACCGGCTCCTTGCAGGCGTACTGGATGTAGATCTCCGAGTGGTCCTGCAGGTTCTCGCCGACGCCCGGCAGGTCGTGGCGCACCTCGATGCCGGCTTTGCGCAGCACAGCTTCGGGGCCGATGCCTGAGCGCTGCAACAGGTGCGGTGAACCGATGGGGCCGGACGACACCAGCACCTCACGCTTGCAATACACCTTGTGGGTCTGCCCGCCTTGATCGTATTCCACCCCCACCGCGCGCTTGCCCTCGAGCAGGATGCGCCGGGTCATGGCGTGGGTGACCACGGTCAGGTTGGGCCGGCTCATGGCCGGGCGCAGGTAGGCGTTGGCCGTGGACCAGCGCACGCCATCCTTGACCGTCATGTGCATGGCGCCGAAACCTTCCTGCATGTAGCCGTTGCAATCGTCGGTCTTGATGTAGCCCGCCTCGGCACCGGCCTCCACCCAGGCGCCATACAACGGGTTCTGCATGTTGTTGCCGTTGTTGGTGGCCAGCGGGCCACTGGCGCCGCGGTAGTCGTCGCCGCCGAACTTGTATTGCTCGGCGCGCTTGAAATACGGCAGGCAGTTGCGATAGCCCCAACCTTTGGCGCCGAGGCTTTCCCACTCGTCGAAGTCGTGGGCATGACCGCGAATGTAGACCAGGCCATTGATCGACGAAGAGCCGCCCAGCACCTTGCCTCGTGGGCAATGCAGGCGCCGGCCATCGAGGTGCGTTTCGGCCGTGGTTTCGTAGTGCCAGTTGTATTTCCTGGTGTTCATCGGCAGCGAGAACGCGCTGGGCATCTGGATCAGCACGCTGCGGTCGCTGCCACCGTACTCCAGAACCAGCACCGAGGTGCCGGCATCCTCGGTCAGCCGGCTGGCCAGGACACAGCCGGCGGACCCGGCACCGATGATGATGTAGTCGTAGTGTTTATTCATTGCTGTAGCCCTTAGCACGTAGGCCCGCTGCCTCAAGTGTGCGTTCATTGCCCTGGGGATAGCCGCCCCAGCCCAGGCGGGCGGCCAACAGACGGGTCAACCCGTAGTGGACCAGCCCGGCCAGCAGGCAGGACGGCAGCGAAGCGGTGACGAAGCTGAAGAAATGGGTGTTGGCCAGCGTCTGCGGGTTGAACACCACCACGTAGATCGCAAATCCCGCCACCAGCGCAATCAGCGCAATGGGGTTGAAGCCCTTGCAGAAACGCAGCGCCGACTCGCCTTGCGCGGCGTACAGATGGCGCAGGTTCAGGCGCTGGCGACGCAGGAAGAAGTAGTCGGCGATGCCGATGCCGGCCAGCGCGCTGTTGAGCGCAGACGTCCATACCAGGAAGATGAAGAAGCCGTCGTAGATCCCGGGCAACAACAGCACGATGGCCACCGGGATCACGCAGAACAGCGCGATCAGCAGGCCCCAGCGCATGGCCCGCAAACGCTCCCCGGCCAGCTGGCGCAAGCCGATCACTGCCGTGTAGAGGATGTTGACCATGCCCGTGAGGTTGGCCAGCGCCAGGAAACTCAGCGCCACCACGCCAAAGGCCATTCCGCCGGCCAGGCGCATCCAGGCGGTCGGGTCGCTGCTGCCCAAGGTCGAGGCCGCGAACAGGCTGACCGTTTCGCCCAGCGAGGCGGCGCCGAAGATGCCCACCAGGTTGGGCCAGAACGCCGTGCGCTGGTTGCTGCACAAGCGCGACAGGTTGCCCAGGTAAGGCCACCAGGAGAACCCGGCGGCGATGTTGATTTCCACCGCGATCATGAAGTTGACGTGCGGGTCTTCGAACGGCGGTTGCAGGGCCGGCATGGCCAGCAGTTCGCCGATGCTGAAGCGCTGGAGGATCAGGTACATCAGCGCCAGCATGATCAGGATCAGGCTGGGCGCAATCACCGCGCTCAACCGGCGGATCATGTCCGGCCCGCGCATGGCCACCGCCGCCGCCAGCACAATGGCCAGCAAGCCACCGGCGGTCACCAGCCAGCCGTCACCGGCACCGGCCGGGCGCTGTTGAACCAGGGTGTCGAGGTTGTCCAGGGCGCGCCCGCACATCAGCCCCAGCACCGCCAGCCAGCCCATGGTCAGCACCACCACCGACAACACGTAGACCAGCCGGCTGCCATTGATGCCGAACATGCTGCGCAGGAAGGTGAACTGCTCGACGCCGTACTTGCCGCACGGCAGGCTGGTGGAACAGCCGGCGAGGATCACCCCGATGATGTTGCCGATGACCACGGCGCAGATGCCCTGGCGCGGCCCGACGAACAAGGCGGTGGCGCCGCCGATGAGAAACACCCAGGTGGCCACGGCCAAGGCCGAGTTGGCATAGGCGAAGCCCCAGAAGCCCCAGACCCGCTCGCTTGGCAGCAAGGGGGTATCGCCGCGTTCGGCGCCCAGGCGAAATTCCTGCTCGCGAGAAGGGCTCATGGCTGGCCACCCCACAGGTAGAAACCGACGACCAGTGCCAGCGCCAGCACGGCCAGGGCGACGCAGTCGGTCGTGGTCAACGCACCCGGCCAGCGCGGGCCGCTTTGCAGTTCTTCATAGGCGCGCAGGCGCCGGTCCAGGTCTTGCGCACGCTCCACATCGACTTCGCTGCTCATGGGCATCACCTCGGTAGGTTCTTGTTCTTGGAATACGATGCATGCCGATTCGCCAGCGCCGCCGCCCGGAGGCAACGGCGCTGGCCACCCTGTCGATCAGGGCAAGGTGATCCACACGGCTTTGGTTTCCAGCAGGAACTCCAGCTGTTCGGCACCCATGTCCTTGCCATAGCCCGATTGCTTGTAGCCACCGAACGGCATGGACGGGTCCAGGGTGCTGTGCGCATTGACGTACACGGTGCCGGCGCGCAACTGCGGGATCAGGCCGTGGACCCGGCCCAGGTCATTGGAGTAGAGCGCCGCCGCCAGGCCGAACGCCGAATCGTTGGCCAGGGCCAGTGCCTCTTCCTGGCTGTCGAAGGGCTGGGTCACCAGCACCGGGCCGAAGATCTCTTCCTGGACCACACGCATGTCGTTGCGGCAGTTGGCGAAGATGGTCGGCTGCACGTAGAAGCCCGGGCCCTCGACGGGCTCGCCGCCGTAGTACAGCTGTGCCCCTTCGGCCTTGCCCAGGGCAATGTAGTCGAGCACGCTTTGTTGTTGCTTGCGCGACACCATCGGGCTGATGAAGCAGTCCGGGTCCAGGCCGGGTGCGATCTTCAGCGTCGCGGTGTATTCGGCTAGCGCCTCCAGGAACTGTGGGTAGATGCTGCGCTCGATGTAGGCCCGCGTGCCGGCATCGCAGACTTGCCCCGAGTTGAAGAACACGCCGTTGGCCACCGCCTGCGCCGCCGCCGGGATATCGGCATCGGCGAACACGATCACCGGTGACTTGCCACCCAGTTCCAGGGTCAGGCGCTTCATCTGGTCCATCGCCGCCTTGCCCACGGAACAGCCGACCGGGGTCGAGCCGGTGAAGCTCAGCTTGTCGATGCCTGGGTGGCTGGACATCGCCTCGCCGACCACGCTGCCACGCCCGGTGACGATGTTGATCACCCCGGCCGGAATCCCGGCTTCCTCGACCAGCTCGGCGAAGCGCAAGGCTGAGAGGGACGTCAGCTCGGCCGGTTTGACGACCACGGTGCAGCCGGTCGCCAGTGCGGCGCCGAGCTTCCAGGCCATGGTCTGCAAGGGGAAGTTCCAGGGCACGATGACGCCCACCACCCCGACCGGTTCCTTGCGCGTGTAGGCCAGGTAGTTGCCCGGCAGCGAAGGCTCCACGGTACGCCCGTGAATCTTGCTGGCCCAGCCGGCGAAGTAGCGGAAAGTGTCGACGGTGCCCTGGATGTCCACGGCACGCGCCTGCTCTACCGACTTGCCCATGTCGATGGACTCGATCTGCGCCAGCTCGCCGCCATTGCGCTCGACCAGGTCGGCCAGGCGATGCAGCAGGCGTTCGCGCTCCAGGGGCTTGAGCTGGCTCCAGGGGCCGCCGTCGAACTGCGCCCGGGCGGCCTGCACGGCACGGTCGAGGTCCTCGGCAGTGCCCATGGGAATACGCGTCAGCACGGCCTCGGTGGAGGGCTCGATCACCTCGCTGGTGGCGCCGTCGCTGGCCTCGACCCAAGCGCCGCCGATGAACTGGCGCTGGGGCTTGGACAGGAAGCGCTGGGTAGCTTCCAGCACACCGAATGCCTGCAGATAGTCTTTAACCTTGTTGTCCACGGTGTGTCCCCGGTCAGCGAGCGCGGGCGCGCTCATGGAAGATGAAGCCGATGCTGTTCATCAGCAGTTGCGCGGCCAGGATCGAGGTGACACCCGCCGGGTCGTAGGCCGGGGCCACCTCCACCAGGTCCATGCCCACGACCCTGCCCTGGCTGCGACGCGCCAGCGCCTGGATGATCTCCAGCACTTCGTAGTAGAGGAAACCGCCATGGCTCGGCGTACCGGTGCCAGGGGCGATGGACGGGTCGAAACCGTCGATGTCGATGGTGATGTAGTAGTCGCGGCCTTCCGGGATCATCGCCAGCACGCCTTCCGGGCCCAGGCGGCGCACGTCGCGCACGGAGAGGATCTGCGAACCGGCGTCGCGCGCTGCGTCGTAGTCGTCGCGGTTGGAGGACGACACGTTGCGAATGCCCATCTGGGTCATGCCGACGATGTGATCCAGCTCCGAGGCGCGGCGCAGGGGGCTGCCGTGGCCGTAGCGCACGCCGTGGCGCTCGTCGACGAAATCGAGGTGGGCGTCGAAGTGAATGATATGGATCGGCCCGCGCCCCTCGAACGCCTTGATCACCGGGGCGTGGATCGAGTGGTCGCCGCCCAGCACCACCGGCATGGCGCCGGAGGCGAGGATCTGGCGCACCGCGGATTCGATGTTGGCGTTGCTGCTGGCCATGTCGGTGTGGACGATGTCGGCATCGCCCACATCGACCATGCGCACCTGGTCCTGGGTCAGGTAGGTGGTGTCATCCTCGTGGTCATACGCGCCACTGTGGCCGAACGAGAAGAGCGTGGAGGCCTCGCGGATGCCGCGCGGCCCGAAGCGCGCGCCGGAACGCCACTGGGTGCCCATGTCGTTGGGCGCGCCGAGGATCGCCACATCGGCGTCGATGGCGTTCCAGTCGGTACAGATGGGCGATTTGGCGAAAGTGCAATGCCCCACGAAGGGCAGGTTCAGGCGGCCGGATTCATAACCGTGCTTTGCCATGTTCGGGCTTCTCCACTTCTTGTTCTATTCAGGAGACGGGGCCCGTGCGGGGCCTCCGTTGCAGCCACTATGGGCGCAGCCCGGCAGTGAAAAAATGCGCAACTGCAGATGCATACATCGGCCAATCCGAAGTATTCGAGGGTTTTGAAATCCTCGAGAGCCCGGCATTGCGGTAGAGCGCCCAGCCATGCTTACCTTGGCAAAAAACAATCGATCGGCTGCTCATATCAGCTTCACCGATGTGACGCACCGACAGGAGGCCAGGCGTGATCCAGCTCCACGATGTCGATCTCAAGCTCCTCAGGGTATTCGCCACCATCGTCCGGTGCGGCGGCTTTTCCGCAGCACAAGCCGCGCTGAACGCCGGCCAGTCGACCATCAGCGAACAGATGACGCACCTGGAAACGCGGCTGGGGGTCAAGCTCTGCCAGCGCGGGCGCAGCGGCTTTCGCCTGACCGAGCAAGGGGTGGCGATCCATGAAGCGGCGTTGCGCCTGCTCGGCGCAGTGGAAAGCTTCTGCCTCGACGCCGATGTGCTCAAGCAGCACATCAGCGGCAAGCTCAACCTCGGGATCATCGACTCGACGCTGACCGACCCCGACTCGCCGGTGCCGCGCACCACGCAGCGCTTCGTGTCACGCGGCCACGACGCCCACCTCAACGTCTATATCGGCACCCCCGCCGAGCTCGAAGAGCGTGTGCTGGACGGCCGCCTGCACCTGGCCATCGGGCACTTCCCCATGCGCGTGCCGGGGCTGTCCTACCTGCCCCTCTACGACGAGGCGCTGGGCCTGTTCTGTGGCCGCCGCCATCCCTTGTTCGGCAACAAGGCCAGCAATGGCCGCCTGCTGGAAGAAGTGCGCGCCTGCCGCCTGGTCGCGCGCGGCTACATGCAGCAGTACGACCTCGATCAACTGGGCATGAGCAAGGCCGCGGCCACCGTCGAGAACATCGAGGCGGCGGCGATCCTGATCATCTCCGGGGCCTATGTCGGGTTTCTTCCCGTGCATTTTGCCGAACCGTGGGTGAAGAGTGGGGAGATGTGCCGGTTGGGCGCGAGCACCCTGGACCTGAGCTCGCCCTTCGACGTGATTACCCGTCGCGGGGTGGCGGCGCCGCCGATATTGCAGGCGTTTCTGGAGGATCTGGGGGCTTGCATGCAGCCGGTGGTGTGAGCCGGCGTTTGTATCTATTTGTGTTCAAAGTGCGAGCTGACACACAAGTACGCTGACTGCACTGTCGAGAGACACAACCGGGATACAACGATCTTCTTTACTGGCTTGCATTCATCAGCGCCAGGAGATGCCCATGTTCACCCTTCCCACTTCCCAACGTTTCAAGCGTTGCGCCCTGCTCGCCTGCGCCCTGATGAGCGCAACCGGGGCATACGCCACGCAACCTGCGCAGCCCGAGAGCCGCGTGGCGGTGGCGGATGACTTCGGGCCCTTGAAGCACATCAAGGCCGGTGTGCTGGAGGTGGCCTACGTCGAACAAGGGCCGGCCGACGGCCCCGTGGTGATCCTCCTGCACGGCTGGCCCTACGACATTCACAGCTTCCAGGAAGTCGCCCCGGCCTTGGCCGCGAAGGGCTATCGCGTGCTGGTGCCGTACGTGCGCGGTTATGGCGAAACCCGTTTCCTCTCCGCTGACACGCCCCGCAACGCCCAGCCTGCGGCCCTGGCCAGCGATGTCATTGCCTTCATGGACGCACTGCAGGTCAAGCGCGCCGTGCTGGCCGGCTTCGACTGGGGTGCGCGCACGGCCGATATCGTTTCGGCCCTGTGGCCGGAGCGGGTGAAGGCGCTGGTCTCGGTCAGCGGCTACCTGATCAGCAGCCAGCAAGCCGCCAAGGCGCCCTTGCCGCCCAGTGCAGAGCTGCAGTGGTGGTATCAGTACTACTTCGCCACCGAGCGCGGTGAATTGGGTTACACCCACAATCGCCATGCCTTCGCCAAGTTGATCTGGCAAACCGCCTCACCCAAGTGGGCATTCGACGACGCCACCTTCGAACGCAGCGCCAAGGCTCTGGACAACCCCGACCAGGTGGCCATCACCGTGCACAACTACCGCTGGCGGCTGGGGCTGGCCCAAGGCGAAACCCGTTACGACCCGCTGGAAGCCAAGCTGGCCAGGTTCCCCGCCATCGGCGTGCCCACCATCACCCTGGAAGGCGACGCCAACGGCGCACCGCACCCGCCCGCCGAGGCCTATGCCCAGCGCTTCACCGGCAAGTACGAATATCGCCTGCTCAAGGGTGGCGTTGGCCATAACCTACCGCAGGAAGCCCCCCAGGCCTTCGCCCAGGCAGTGGTGGATGCCGACCATCTGTGAGCGCACTCAGTTGGCCGCTGGCAATACGCTCAACGGATCGACCGGCTTGCCGTTCTGACGGATCTCGAAGTAGAGCTGTGTGCGGTCGGTGTCCAGGTCACCGGCCTCGGCAATCAGCTCCCCCTTGCTGACGGTTTGACCTTCCTTGACCAGCAATCTGCGGTTGTGCCCGTAGACGCTGGCGTGGGAGGTGCCGTGCTGGAGGATGATCAGGTTGCCGTAGCCGCGAATGTTGGTGGCGAACGCCACCTTGCCGCCGAGGCTGGCGAACACTGGCTGGCCTGGGGTGGCAGCGATGCGGATGCCCTTGCTGAGCTTGTCGGCCGGGGCATATCGACCGATGACCACAGCGTTCTTGATCGGCCAGTCCCAGCCGCGCAAGGTCACTTTGGTGGCCGGCGCAGTCGAAGTTTTGGTGGCGGTTCTGGTTGCAGTCTTAGTCGTGGCGCTGCCCGGGCCGAAGCGAATGTTCTGGCCCACGTTAACCGCGTAGGGTGGTTTGATGTTGTTGTAGCGCGCCAGTGCCTTGAAATCCCAGCCGTGCCGAGTGGCGATCGAATAGAGGGTGTCGCCACGCTTGACCTTGTAAACGCCACTGACGACTTTGTTGGCAGAGGTGCCGGTGCTGGGTGATTGGGAACTGCACGCAGAGATCGACAGCAGGACAGCGATCAGAATGAGCCTGAAAAACACACCACACCTATTGAACGGAGACGCGATTGACGGAGTGGCCACTATAAAGCACTGAATGGCATGTGCATGCCAGGTAATGGCAATAAAAGTGGCCTTTGCCCTACTCCTTCAGCTGGCAGACCCCGTTGGCGCGGTTTTTACCGGTGTAGGACACGTCGGGTGAACCATCGGGGTTGATGGTCAGGGAAATCGTCACGCCACTGCCTTTGGCTTCGAAGTAGTTGTCGTTGAATTTCTTCAGTGGCGCTTCCTTGCCATTGATGTAGATGGGGCCGCCCTTGTCGGCGTGGACTTCGATGTTACCGGGGCAGGTGGCGTTCAGGAGAGGGATCTGGGCTTGGGCGATGGCGGGGGTTGCCAGTAGGAGGCCTAGCAGTAATGGCTTCATTTCATGCTCCTTGGTGGGCTTGCATAGGAAGGAAGCAATAGACCACTTCACTGAACCCTGCCACCTGCTGAAAAGTGAAAAAGCCCGCTCAGGGCAGGCTTTTCAATTCAATTTGCAGCAAAAAATGATCAGCTGCCAGCTTTGCCCAGCTCGACCAGCTCCGAAGTCTTGGTCACTGTCGGCCAGTAAGGCTGAATGTCGCCATTCGACTCACGCTTAATGACCTCCCGGGCGAAGGACTCTGGATTGGTTATATCCATACCTTCAAAGTCCTTTAGATGAAACCGCCACCAGGATGACTCAAGCAACAGATTTCTAATCGCCTCGGGGAATCTGAACTTGATATGACGCGCTGGGTTACCCCCTACGATTTCGTAAGGCTGAACATCCTTGACCACGACTGACCCACCGGCAATCACGGCACCATGACCAATAGTAAGGTTTCGACCGAGAACAACGTTTTCGCCGATCCAGACATCATGCCCAACCGTTACTTTTTCTGGTTTGCTTGGACGCCTTACCGCTGGATATCCCCGCTCATCATATATAGCAACGTCATTCCCATATGCAAAAAGCGATGTCGTCGCCCATTCATAAGGGTGTCGCCCGCCCACAAAAGTTACACGGGGAGCAATGGAGCAATATCTTCCAATTCGCGACTTTGGCAGGAACGCAGATCGAAGATAGCTGAACGCACCCAAAGAACTAATCGTGTTACCACTCACTGGAAAAGCAGCGTTTTCCTCTATTTCTATATCGTCATGAAAGACAATCAGATCAGAATCCTTATGGCGATCAGACCAATCTTTCACCTGAAATGAAATCCTCCGCTCCCTGAGAAAATCCTTCAGATAGCGATATTCAATAGCGTGTTTCATACGTCCTCTTAGGAAATCCAATTTTCCGATCAACTCGCGATGATACTGGATTTCTGACTGCCAAGAAATAGTTCTCTATTACTGATCACACTGGGATTCATGCATTGACCGCCGACCAGCAATACGCCCACCGCTTCAGGCCAACTCGGGTGGCACCCTGCATATCGCGAGCACTGTACATCCAAACAGCTCGCTGCCGATATTCCGAAACTAGTGAATACACGGTAGAATCAACAAAGCCCACCTTCACAGGCTGGCTCATCGAGCACAATAAATCGTGGGCCACCTGACACCCTCAAAAAACGACCAGCGCAAATGAAAGTAAAGTACGGACAGATCAAAAAAATACTGATGGACCATCGCGTTTTTATGGGCGGACAGTCGCTAGACGGGGCACCCCCATTTTACGCCAACGACCTTGCAATAGAAGTTCCCAAAAATTTCTCGACAGAACCCTACTGCACCTACTGGGGAAAGAACGGTATACGCCTGGCCTCCATGGGTTCCTTCTCCTATACCCGGTCGGTACTGCCCGAAATAATTTCGGTTGGTCGATATACCTCTATCGCTAATGGACTTACCGTACTGGGCGATCGCCACCCCCACGAATGGGCTTCGACCTGTCCATCTTTTTATAGCCCGCAGTCTGGTTTGATGAAGGCGCTTGCCATGGATACTGGCGTCGCCTCTTCGTCACACGCATTTAACAAGGCAAAAAAGAATATCACCATCGGAAACGATGTGTGGATAGGACAGAACGTTACGCTGGCTCAAGGAATCACCATTGGCGACGGCGCAGTAATTGCGGCCAACTCGCTTGTCGTGAAAAACGTCGAGCCCTATAGCATCATCGGCGGAAACCCGGCAAAGCCAATCAAGAACAGATTCAATGACCACATCATTGACGCCATGAAAGCCCTCCAGTGGTGGAAGTACTCGGTCCAGGACCTGGCCGAGCTAGACGTGACCAACCCGCACATTTTCTGTCACCAATTAACTCAGCGCGTCGTGAACGGAGACATTGAGGAGTTCAAACCATCCAGACTCAACTTTGCTGATATCGTTTCCAAGATAAATGAAGAGGCGATCACCTCCTGAATGCCCCTCAATGCCCGCTACAAGGCGGGCATTGAGGAAAATCAGCAGCAACTGCCAAGCAAGGTGCTTGGCGCGGCCACCGTTTGGCTTTCCACCATGACGCCAGAACTACTGTGACCCTTGGTCTATACCGTCACTACCCAATAGTACTGGACGACTGATGAAACGAGTGAGACTCATCCGCCATGGAGAAAGCGCAGCAAACGCCGGCCACGCCACTCAAGATCACGCCAGCATTCCTCTAACCCAGAAGGGACTTGACCAGGCATACAGGGTGGCCCGGTCATTTGCTGAGGCGCCTGACCTGATTGTCGCCTCGCCTTTTGCACGAGCCCAGGCAACTGCAGAAGTTACTGCTGCAGCCTTCCCGAGCGCGGCCAGGGAAACATGGCTCATCCAGGAATTTACCTACCTTGAGCTTGCTCGCTGCATCAACACGACGCTCTCTGAAAGGCGGAGCTGGGTCGAGGCTTACTGGCTGAGATCAGACCCCTCGTTCATTGATGGCGCCGGCGCAGAGTCGTTCTTGGATTTTGTGACTCGCGCCCAGACCTTCCTCGATCGCCTGGAGCAACACCCTGCTCGTCAGATCGCGGTGTTTTCTCACGGACAGTTCCTGAATGCCGTGGCGTGGCTGCTCGAACGTAGGCCACAGGTCATTGATGCCAAGGCCATGACGGATTGGCGTGACTACGAAATCAGGAATCACATCCAGAATGGTGGGGGGTATTGCCTTTTCAAACAGTCGACTGACGCAGCTTGGACGGTTGGACAGAGGACGCTGCGGTAGCCATCCGATGCCGTGAAACTCATCCTCGCTGCCTTACGATTGCCGCCGCTACCCCGGCCCAAGGCGCGAGCGCCATGTGCCCGGGCTCTACCAGCGCACTCCCCGAAACCTCTCCCAACGTAATCACGAGATTGAAAGCGGGAGATATTCAACGCCGAGGCGAAATCTACTGCCTTTGGCGTATATCGCCGAGAGAGTGGCAAGCATCCCACCTTGCGCCGGCGGGAGAAAGTCGAGTCACGATTGATCCTTTGAAATCAACAAATACCGCCAATCGGCGGGCAGTCAGGTCGGGCTTCCGAAATAGCAGGCACTGATATAGCCTCACCTAAAAAAGGTCAGGGAGAGGCCGGCGAATAGAAGAGAAAACTGATGTTTTGGATCGTTTCCCTCACTCTGCTTATCCTTGTCGCTGCAGCAATTGTTCTTATCGTGTACCTCGTCGGCAAGCGGATCGATAAATGTGAGGATTACGATTAAGGGGCAATCGATTCCCGGCAAAAAACACCGCCAGCGAGGACTACCAAACAACGTCGACGAACGAGCCTCAATTCATCGCAATGCTGAACGTTGAACGACGCTCATGCCTTGCCAACCAAGCCAGTGGCAATTGAGCGATGATTGCGGCTGCTACTCCAGCCCAAGGCGTGAGCGCCATGTGCCCGTGCTCTACCAGCGCACTCCCTGAAACCTCTCCCAACGTAATCCCGAGATTGAAAGCAGAGATATTCAACGCCGAGGCGAAATCTACCGCCTTGGGCGTAAATCGCTGGGCAGTGGCCAGCATCCCACCTTGGACGGCGGGAGAAATGCCGAACGCCAAACCACCCCAGGCAAACAGAAGGATGACCATCGCCCCCTGGTAAGGCAGCAGCAGCGCAACCAAGACCAATACAACTGCCAACGCTAGCAGCAGCCATCGAAGCGCGGCCTGCCAGCCGATAGCTGAAGCGAATCGCCCTCCCAGCAAGTTGCCAACAAGCGTCGCGCCCCCGAACACCACAAGCAACATGCTCGCAACACTGCTCGAAAAACCAGTGATGTCCGTGAGGATCGGGGTGATGAACGTAAAGGCCGCAAACGAAGCGCCGAACCCCAAGACGGTGATCGCCATCATGGTCAGAATCGCCGGGTTAGCTGCTGCAGCCAACTGCGCTGCCGGCTTCACACTCGCCGGTGCAGCAAGACTGGGCAGCCAGATCAGCGTGGCAATGAAGCCTGCGACTGCCAATGCCACCACTGCGTAAAAGGGTAATCTCCAGCCGAATCCGTTCCCCAGGAAACTGCCAAGTGGGACTCCAACCACCATCGCCAGGGTAAGGCCGGCGAACATGACAGCAATTGCACTGCTCTCCTGGCCTTTCGGAGCCAAGCGTGCCGCCACGGTAGCACCTATGGCGAAGAAGCTCCCATGGGCCACCGCTGTGACTACCCGACCCATTAGCAAAGAGGGGTAATCAGTCGAGAGCGCGGACAGCAGGTTTCCAAGCAGGAAGACTGCGATCAAACCCAAGAGCACGGGTTTGCGAGGAAATCTGGCCAGCAAAAGCACCATTAGAGGCGTGCCGACAGCCAGGGCAAGGGCATAGAGCCCCACCAGACTTCCGGCGCGCGACAAGGGTACCTGGAGCTCCTCGGAAATGGTGGGCAACACACCCACCACAATGAACTCTGCCACACCAATCGCGAAAGCCGTCACCGCCAGCGCCCAAACGCTAGGATGGAGCCGTTGTTGGACATGGCTCATGGTCGCGCAGCTCCCAGCGCAATAATCTGATCCGCCTCCACGGTTGCACCTGCGATACCTACAGCACCGATGACCTTGCCCTGGGCATCCTGCAAGACAACCCCACCGCCAAAGCTGATCAACCCACCATTGGTAGCCTCCAGGGTGTAAATCGCCCCGCCCGGGCGCGCACCCTCACCAATCACGGCGCTGTCTGTACGGAACAATGCAGCGGTACGAGCCTTCTTGATAGCGATATCGATGGCACCCGGAACCGCATCATCCATCCGCAGAAAACCAGCCTGCAGACCTGAGGCATCGACGACGCTGATGCACACTGAAAAGCCATGCTCTTGAGCCAGACCTTTAGCACGAGCGATCACGTCTTCAACGACATTTTCCAACATAGCGGGCTCCAAATTTCCACTGATTCGAGCCCGGATGATCACGGCAGGTAGCAACGAAAAAAAGAGCCTTGGAGAGCTGAGAGCTAAAGTTTGACCATGTCGTACAACTCACGCATCACCCTACCTGCAAGGGTGACCAGCTTGTCTTGAGGCAACCGCTCGACGGGTCCAGACACTGCAAGCGAAGCAACCAGTCTGCCCTGCTTGCGTAGTGGCAATGCCAAGCAGTTGAGGCCTTTCTCAGCGTGCTCCAAATCCAGTGCGTATCCTTTTTCAGTGATGGCTTGCAGCTCTTGCTCCAAAGCCGAGTCGAGCAACCCGGCTTTGCGCAAGCTACGTGAGAGATCGCCATCAAGCGCCAGGAACACTTTGCCGACTGCTGAAGTGGTGAGTGCTTCCCGTCGCCCCCGCGGCGAGCTGCTGGTCGCGCTGTTCTCTCGCAAGACGGCATCGATGTAAAGGTAATGGCGTGTACCGCAAGGAGCAGCCAGGTAGCAGCTCTCACCTGTCATATCAGCAAGGGCTCCGAGTGCCGGGCCAAACGCCTCTTTCAGCCTGTCATCCGCATCATTGAATGGCTGAGCAATGTCCCGTAGCCGTAGCCCAATCGCGTAACGTGACCCGCGTCGGGAAATATATCCAAGGGCACATAGCGTGTTCAGCAAACCATGCAGGGTGCTTTTGTGCAGCCCTAACGCGTTCACCAGATCGACAAGGCGCAGCTCTCCACCCGCACCGGCGATCACCTCCAGGACAGCCATCGCCCGCTCTACGGACTGAATTCCCTTAGTTTCGTTGACCGTTGCCATAGCCGTCCACTTCCGCCAGACCCAAAAATGATAAAGGCTCCCCTCTGATGTTCGGGATTGTCAAACCTTCCATGCAGAGCCATAACGACAAACCTGGTCTTAGACCCCCTTGTGTGTCCGGGTCCGAGCGGCCAATTGCGAGCGGGGCGTCAATATGGCCAAGGCAACCGCCACGATGAAGAGCGCTGGCACGTCACCTGCCAAGTGCCCCATTTGCCCCTGCTGGGTGACCGCCTGAACGGCCATGATTGCGCCGTGTACGGCGCTGGACCACACGGTGAACCAGATCAGGCTCAGATTGGCCAATGGATCACGTGCGGCCAGGATCAAGAACACGCCGAGTGTCGCGTAGATGCCAACGATCATCATCGGGTAGTCCGAGTGACCGACATGCCAAGCCCAGCCGGAAGGCCAGAACAACATAAGTGGGTAGAGAGCAAGACATGCGAGGCCAGCCAACACTAGAACGAGGCGCAAATACCTGAGGCGATCGACTACGGTCATGGCGGACTCCTCTTTGGGGCTGACATGTTGGGGCCGCTTCGCGGCCCATCGCCGGCAAGCGCGGCTCCCACAGGGTGCTGGTGATGTTCCAGTGGGAGCCGGCTTGCCGGCGATGAGGCCGGCACTGGCAACAGCACTTTGGACAGGAGACCGCTTCGGGTCGGCCATGATTAGCCACTGGACTGGCTAGGCTGATAGGTAGCGTCGACCTTCTGTACTTAATCTTATCCGCAGCTGAACTCGGTGAAGTGGTTGGAGGCGTTGCAATGACAACAATCGATGGGAAATCCCGATTCGAAGCAAAGCTTCTTCGTCCGGCACAACCTGGAAATGATACGTCGTGGGCGTTCGTAGCTCTGCCAAGAGACGCGAGTGAACAGCTTCCGAGGCGAGGAAGGACGACAGTTGAAGGCACAATCAATGGGCACCCTTTCCAGGCGACCCTTGAGCCGGACGGTCAGCTGAGCCATTGGCTGCAGGTAAGTAAAGAGTTACTCAAAGCCGCGGGTGCGGCCGTTGGGGATATCGTTACGCTAGAGTTAACCCCTGTGAAGCAGGAGCCCGAACCTGACATCCCACCCGATTTTCAGGAGGCACTGGCGGCCATGCCTGAGGCTCGTTCAGTTTGGAACAGTACGACCACCCTCGCACGCGTAGACTGGATTCACTGGATTACTTCAGCCAAGCAACTCAAGACGCGCGCAAAACGAATTGGTGATGCATGCGAGATGCTTGCATCCGGCAAGAAGCACGTTTGCTGTTTCGACTCGTCGGGCTACTACAGCAAGGCCTTTCTTGCGCCTAAGGCAGAAAATGGGAAATAGGGGGAAAATGCGGAATGAAGGAGATCGGTAGAGGTCATAAAATCGGTACTTCAGAAACGCAAAAAGCCCTGAATAATCAGGGCTTTGAATATGGCGGAAGCGTAGAGATTCGAACTCTAGGATAGTTGCCCATCGACGGTTTTCAAGACCGTTGCCTTAAACCACTCGGCCACGCTTCCAGCTCGTTTTGCGGCCGCCATAATACCTTAATGAAACACGCTGTCAAACTCTCTATGACGCCGGTTGCGGAACCTCTGATAGACTCCTTTGCATCTGAACGTTTCAAAACCACAGGTTTACCAAGGAGTGTCGCCATGCGCGAACAGGATTATGCCGTACACAACGGCCAGCAGGTCGAGCAGCGCGAGGTCAGCAAGGTCCTGCGCAACACGTACAGCCTGCTGGCACTCACCCTCGCCTTCAGCGGTGTCATGGCCTACATCTCCCAGCAGATGGGCGTCCGCTACCCGAACGTATTCGTGGTGCTGATCGGCTTCTACGGCCTGTTCTTCCTCACCGCCAAACTGCGTGATTCGGTCTGGGGCCTGGTGTCCACCTTCGCCCTCACCGGCTTCATGGGCTTCATCCTCGGCCCGATCCTCAACCGTTACCTGGGCATGAGCGGCGGCGCCGAAGTGGTCAGCTCGGCCTTTGCCATGACCGCCCTGGTGTTCGGCGGCCTGTCGGCGTATGTGCTGATCACTCGCAAGGACATGAGCTTCCTCAGCGGCTTCATCACTGCAGGGTTCTTCGTCCTGCTGGGTGCCGTGGTGGCCAGCTTCTTCTTCCAGATCAGCGGCCTGCAACTGGCGATCAGCGCGGGCTTCGTGCTGTTCTCGTCGGTCTGCATCCTGTTCCAGACCAGCGCCATCATCCATGGCGGCGAGCGCAACTACATCATGGCGACCATCAGCCTGTATGTATCGATCTACAACCTGTTCATCAGCCTGCTGCAGCTGTTCGGCATCATGGGCCGTGACGATTGATTGGTTGAGTTGTGAGGAAAAGCCCGCTTCGGCGGGCTTTTTTGTGGGCGGGATTTGGAAGTGCGTTTGGGTTGAGAGGTGGTCGTCGTGAGAAGTGCGGCGCCTATGAGATCGAGCGCCGCCCGCGCGGCGCATCGCGAGCAAGCTCGCTCCTACATTTGTTGCAACGTGCCCCGGTCTGTCAGGCCATAGGTGTTCGCTCTTGGCGCACGCCGTGAAATCGAGGTGGGCAATCGTGCCAACCGAAATATCGCGTCGATCCAACAAGGCTGGCAACCATG
>NZ_AKJC01000150.1 GCF_000282535.1 Pseudomonas sp. GM84
GGAGCAGGCGGTTTTTGGTGGGCCTGTCCCGTGACAACGGACGCCAAAAGGCTGGCTATTGAGCCGCCTTTCTCAAGCCTTTTGCATATTCGTTCGGTGAACGATAGCCCAGTGCTGAGTGCAGTCGACTGCTGTTGTAAAACCCGTGGATGTAGTTTGCGATTGCCAGGTGCGCCTGCTGCTTGCTGGGGTAAACCCGGCAGGCCTCTTCTCGCTTCAATGTGGCAAAGAAGCTCTCAGCCACGGCGTTATCCCAACAATTTCCTTTTCGGCTCATGCTCTGCGTGAAGCCTTTCTTAGCCAGCGTGAAGCGGAATTTGCTGCTTGCATACTGACGCCCCTGATCGGAGTGGAACACAACACCGTAGAGGCCAAGGCATGCGTTCCAAGCGTTGATAAAGGCTCGCTCAACCAAGTCGTCCGGCATCCGATCCGCCAAGCTATAACCCAGCACCTGGCGCGTCTGGATGCTCAATACGACTGCCAGATACAGCCATCCCTCCTTGGTGGCGATGTAGGTGATATCGCTGACCCAAGTGGGCGTGGCGCTGCTCACGGAAAACTGTCTAGCCAGCACATTGTCCGCCACGGGTAGGTAGTGGTGGCTATCCGTCGTACAGGGTTTGAAACCGCCTTTGCATTTGCCTCGGATGTGTTCCTCGTGCATCAGCCGATCTATCCGCTTGTGGCCCACTGCATGTGCCTGCCGGCGCAAAGCTTCGACCAACCGTGGTCGGCCATATGTATTCCGGCTGGCCGCGTAGGCCTTGTGCAAATCAAAGCGAATCTGAGCGTCTCGATCTGGACGGTCCTGGCGATGCTGATAGTCGTAAAACCCCGAAACTGAGACACCCATCACCCGGCACAGCAATCGCACCGGGAATTGAGCCCGTTCACTAGCGACGAAGGCGTATCTCACCTGGACTCTTTGGCAAAGAATACCGCCGCCTTTTTTAGGATTTCGCGCTCCAGCTTGAGTTCGGCATTCTCGGCCCTGAGCCGCGCCAGCTCGCTGTCGTCTTTACTGACAGGGCGTCGGTCGGGAGAGCTTAACGAGTGCCCGTTGCGCGACGCATCAACCCAGTTATCCAGCGTCTTTACGGGAATCTCGAGTTGCCGGGCGGCTTCGGTTCTTCCTACCGTTTGCGCCAAGGCAACGGCTTGGATTTTGAACTCTTCGGTGTAGTTACGGTAGGTTCGAGTGGACATGACAACCTCCAAGAGAACGATTCAAGTATCGCCTCTTGGCGTCCGTTGTCACGGGACAGGCCCATGGTTACTTTTTTCCAAGAAAAAAAGTAACCCGCCGTAAGGGCGGAAGGGTGACTTCGCGCCGCCTTGGCAAATGGATATTCACTCGACTTGAAAGCCAAAAGCCAAAAGCCAAAAGCCAAAAGCCAAAGGGTTCACGTAGTGGTTCAGAGGTTCTCGGGCATATCCGTTTGCTGCAGCGACGCTCACTCACCTTTCCGCCCTTACGGCGGG
>NZ_AKJC01000151.1 GCF_000282535.1 Pseudomonas sp. GM84
GAAGTAGTCTGAGCCCGTCAGTAGTTCGCCATCATGTCGACGGCCTGAGATGAATTTCGAAATGGATACATTCGAAAAAATTGCGAATGCGTAGAAAAGCATTCCATAGAAGCAGCCAGCGAAAAATGTAATTACGCCTCGTTTCTCATCACTCGGCGTGCGAAGATCGATGTATTGCTCGGTGTAGGAGTAGAGGGAGTTGTTATCGTAGACTTTTTCGGAGACAGAATCGCCCACGCCTTCCGGAGCATGGAGTTCCGTTTGCCCCGGCTGAGGCTGTTGCTTTTCGTATGCTTCACGGTCTTCTTCGTAAGTGCTCAGGGTTTTAGACCATTGAAAGCCGCGTTCCAGAAAATACATCAGAGTGTGCTCCTAATGGCATTTTGCAGAATTTCAATTTCCCGTTCTTCAGTGTCGGCAATGCCATTGCTACGGTTCTTGCGGAATGTGCAATGGTCCAGATACCGTTGCAAGGCATCAGGCAACACGAAGATTTCAACCAGAACCAAAGACAAGATGACCAGATTGAGCCCGAAGAAGAGTCGAAGCATGGGCACCATGCGCGTGGCCAGGGAGCCAGAGATTTGCGCGCCTTTTTTTATTAAAGTGCCAACGATGGGTTTGCTGCCGTATTTCTTTAGAAGATATTCAAAAAGCGGGTGTGCAAGTCCCAAGCCGACTGAAGTCGATAACGAAGCTGCGCCTACTTGGGTAGCGGCGCGTAGGGCATAGAAACCCGCTATCGAGTGCTTATCGAGTTCAAAGTTTTCGTAAGCATCTTGGATGTCATACCACGCCCCTACCGCGGCGGCAGCTCCCGCCAAAATGCCCGCCGTCAACCGCAAGCCACTGCTGAACACCTTGGCACCTTGCTGCACGGCCGCATTGCTGCTTCGCCCGGCCAATGTCACCGCCGTCGCCCCCAGTTCGACGCCGGCAGCGGTCAGCGCCACCACTGCCGCCACCGCTTCGACGTATTCCCGGCTGTTCTTGTCGGCCACCGCGAGCTTGTTGTAGAGGTTCCACAGCTCCAGGAACACCAGCACTTGACCCAGGCGCACTTCCGCCATCGGTCCCTTTGTCCCTCCGCGTAAGGCCTCGTCAAAGCTGCGATCGATGGCCCGGTCCAGGCGCGCCTTCGTGCCCCGACTCAGTGTTTTGCCGTCACGCAACTCCAGTTGGAAGTGCTCGGCAAAGCGTCCCAGCCGTGCATGGATCGCGGCGGCGACCGCCTTGTTGAACGGCTTGTCCACCAACGTGGCAAGCTTGCTCTGGAACAGCGAGTTGCCCAGGGTATCGACCAGCAGGGCACCACCGACCAGGTAGCTGGACGGCGGTCCTGCCGTCGCGTCCGCCAGCGAATCCAGCAAGGCGTGGCTCTTGTCGTAGAGGTCGGCCAACTTCTTCAGCCGGGTCTGCAGGGCCGCGGGGTCGAGAAACGCCAGGGTGCCTTGATCACCGAAGAGCCTGGCCACCTCGTCCTCGATGACTTCCTGGTTCTGCGTCAGTGACCGCCAGAACAGGTTTTCCCGCGACACCCCCGCCTGACGCCAGCGTTCGAGCCACTGCTCGCCGGCCGCCGTGCCGTTCATGCCGACCAGGGCCTTGCCCATCTGGTCTTCGAACAGCAGGGCGTGCTCCGTGTCGTTGGGATCGAACACGTCGAGCGCAACAAGCAACTGTTCGCTTTGCAGCCAGCGCAGATGGTCCGGAGCACGTGCATTCTTGGCGGCGTCGGCCCTGTCGACTTCATCGTGGTAGCGCCGGAGAAAGCTCTGGCGCATGTCGTCGTTGATGTACTTCGCGTACTTGTCCCAGCTTTTGCTGCGGCTGGCCTTCGCGGCAGCCTCTTGCACCTGACGCTGATGCGCCGGGTTGCGAAACGTCTGGTAGCCACGGTAGGACTGCGCGACCGCATGCCGATTGCTCATCTGGTACTCGGGGTCGCTGTAGCGCACGCCGATGCCTTCCTGGCCCTTGTAGTAGCTCTGCTCGGCTTCATCCTCCACGAGCTGGCGGATGTTCTCGAGGGCGAAGGCGATGGTGAACTTGCGCTGATTGCTGAGCTGCTCGCCGTCCTCCCGCGCCATGAAGGCTTCCAGTGGCTCGCTGCTGGCGTTGCGCCAGGCGTTGAGTTCCTGGACGAGGCCGAGCGCATCGTCGAGCACGATGGCGGCGCCACGTGGCGCCTTGCGTCCACCGGACGGCATCATTTCGGCGAACAGCGCCTGCTGCGGTGGCAGGTAGGTGGAGAAGGCCTGGGCCTTCAGCTGGCGCGCAAGGTCGGGCTTGTCCGCTGCGGCAAAATCGGCGATGAGGTCGAGCTCCGCGTACGTGAGCACATTGTCCAGTTGCGGCGGCGAGGGCGAAGCCAAGCGGACAATGTCCACCGCGGTCATGCTGTCCCGGTACATCGTCAGCGCCCGGTAGCTGTCCCGTCTGGCCTGGGTCAGCGGCGCCGCGCTGTAGAGAAAGCGC
>NZ_AKJC01000152.1 GCF_000282535.1 Pseudomonas sp. GM84
GGACTCCAGGCGGAAGAAACGGAAGGTGTATTTAAGGAAAACTCCGAGCAGTACTAACCAAAATATCGGGAATAGGGTGAGGAAGAAGTAGTCTGAGCCCGTCAGGAACTCGCCGTTATGTCGAAGCCCTGAGGTGAATTTCGGAATGGATACACTCATGGTTAATATGAAAGCATAGATAATCATTCCATAGATGCAACCAGCAAAAAATGTAACTATGCCTCGCTTCTCATCATTGGGTGTGCGCAGATCGATGTATTGTTCAGAGTAGGAGTAGAGAGAATTATTGTCGTAGATAACTTTTGAAACAGAATCGCCCACACCTTCCGGAGCATGGAGTTCCGTCTGCCCAGGTTGACGTTTTTCATTTTTGTATTCTTCACAGGCTTCTTCGTAAGTGATCAGGGTTTTGGACCATTGAAAGCCGCGTTCCAGAAAATACATCAGAGTGTGCTCCTAATCGCATTTTGCAGTATTTCAATCTCTCTCTCTTCAGTGTCCGCGATGCCATTGCTACGGTTCTTGCGGAATGTGCAATGGTCCAGATAGCGCTGCAAGGCGTCAGGAAGTACGAAAATTTCAATCAGAACCAACGACAAAATAACCAGATTGAGCCCGAAGAAC
>NZ_AKJC01000153.1 GCF_000282535.1 Pseudomonas sp. GM84
AAAGGGCCGGCCCAGGCAACACAGGTGTATGGCCAGGGCTTCGCCCTGGTTCGCGGGACAAGCCCGCTCCCACACAGGATTGCCCCACAGATCCTCCTTGCATCAGCAGGATTCTCTGGGGACTGGCTAGGCCATTTGGACGATGTAGCCCGGGGTAGGGCGCCGGGATGATCCCTGGCACAACACCAAGAGGATGATCCCATGAAGCCTGCCCTGTGCCTGCCTGCATTGCCATGGAGTCCGTCATGCGCCAGCTGACCGGATACGCCATGAGCGCCATTGTCATCGCCGCCGTCGCCTTTGCCTTCGCCCCTCGCCAACCCGCACCGCTGGCGGTGACCCAGATCCTTGCCGACCGGGTGCAGGTCAATGCACTGCTCAGCACCGATGACCGGCTGATCGCCGTGGGCGAGCGCGGCACCCTGCTCACCAGCCGCGACCGCGGACACAGCTGGCAGGCCAGCGAGGTGGGTGGCGGGCGTGCTGCCACGCTGACCGGGGTCATCGCCCTGAGCCCGCAGGTGCTGGTAGCGGTCGGGCATGACGGCTGGATCCTGCGTTCGCAGGATGGCGGCCAGCGCTGGCAGGAAACCCATCAGGACGCCAGCCTCGGCGAACCGCTGCTGGGGGTGTGGAGTGGCGATGGCCAGCAGGTGGTGGCCTACGGCAGCTACGGCAAGTTCCTGGTCTCGACCGATGCCGGCGTCCACTGGACAGCGCGGGAAATGCCCGGTGACGGCGCACACTTCAATGGCCTGGACGGCGGCAGCGACGGTCGCCAGATGCTGGTGGGCGAGCAGGGGCTGGTACTGCGCTCCAGCGATGGCGGGCAGCAATGGCAGCAGCTGCCGTCGTTCTACAACGGCTCCCTGTTCGGTGTGGTACGGCTGTCGGCTTCGCGCTGGGTGACCTATGGCATGCGCGGCCATGTGTTCACCAGTGGCGATTTCGGCGAAACCTGGCAGCGCATCGATGTGGGCAGCGACCAGCCGATCTACGGCCATGCGCGCCTGCCGGAAGACGCCGGGCTGGTGCTGGTCGGCGCCGGCAGCCGGCTGATCCGCCTGGATGCACAAGGCAACCTGGTAGCCATCGATCAACGCCAGGGCCTCGGCACCCTGACCTCGGCAGTGGGCCTCAACCCGCGCCACCTCGTAGTGGCCGGCGAGCGGGGGGTGTACCAGGGCGCGCAGCAACGCCTGGCCAGTGCCAGCCAGGAGCAGCAACCATGAAGCCAAGCTGGAGCGAACGCGCCGTGCAGGCCTGCGCGCAGTTGTTGTTCAAGGGCCGTCGTGGCTGGCTGGCAGTCTTCCTGCTGGTAACCCTGGCCCTGGGTTACAGCGCGACCCAGGTGCGCCTGGACCCGGGGTTCAACAAGCAGATCCCGGTCCGCCACGAGTACATGCTCAACTTCCTCGACTTCAGCCGGGTGTTCACCGGGGCCAACCGGCTGCTGGTGAACGTGCGCTGGAAAGGCGAGGGCGACATCTACAACCCGGCATTTCTCAAGGTGCTGCAGCAGGTCACCGATGATGTGTTCTTCATCGACGGTGTCAGCCGGCCGAGTGTGACCTCGTTGTTCACCCCCAATGTGCGTTATGTGGAGGTCACCGAGGACGGCTTCGTCGGCGATCTGGTGGTGCCACCCCAATACGCCGGCACGCCCGAAGACCTGCAGAAGGTCCGCAGCAACGCCGCGCGGGCCGGCCAGGTGGGGCGGCTGCTGGCCAACGACCAGCGGTCTGCACTGGTGCGTGCCGACTTGCAGGACAGCGACCTGCGCACCGGGCAGCCGGTGTCGTACGTAGAAGTCGCCAAGCGCCTGGAAGACATTCGCGCGCGCTACAACAGCCCCGACATCGAGATCAACGTGGTCGGCTTCGCCAAGCTGGTCGGCGATGTGGTGGAGGGACTCGACACGGTGCTGCTGTTCTTCGTGGTGGCCTTCGTCATCACCGCCTTGCTGCTCTGGGCCTACTCGCGTTCGCTGCGCATGACCCTGGTGGCGCTGCTGGTGGCGCTGTTGCCGGTGGTCTGGCTGCTGGGGCTGCTGCCATTGCTGGGGCTGGGCATCGACCCGATGTCGGTGCTGGTGCCGTTCCTGATCTTCTCCATCGGCGTGTCCCATGCGGTGCAGATGACCAATGCCTGGAAGCAGGATGTGCTGGCCGGTGCCTCGGCGCACCAGGCGGCGCAGTCGGCCTTCTGCAAGATCTTCATCCCAGGCTCGCTGGCCTTGCTGATGAACGCCCTGGGCTTTGCCGTGATCATGCTGATCGACATCCCGATCGTGCATGAACTGGGGGTAACCGCCTGCCTTGGGGTGATGCTGATGATCGTCACCAACAAGATGCTGCTGCCGCTGATCCTGTCGTACCTGAAGGTTGGTCGCGACGGCGGCGCGCGGCAGGTACAGGCCGGCGCGCGGCATCGCTTGTGGTGGTGGCTTTCGGCGGTGGCCGAACCGGGCCCGGCGCGGGTGGTGTTCGCGGTCAGCCTGGTGCTGTTGGGCCTGGGCGTGGTCAAGGCGCGGGAGCTGGCCGTAGGCGATATCGGCGCGGGCGCTCCGGAGTTGCGTGCGGACTCGCGTTACAACCAGGACAACCAGCGCATCGTCGGCAGCTATTCGATCGGCCTGGACGTGCTGGCCGTGTTCGTCCAGGCCCAGGGCAGCAGCGAGGCCTGCCTGGAGCCTGCGGTGATGCGCGCGGTGGAAGCGTTCGACTTCCAGATGCGGCACGTCGCCGGGGTGCAATCGGTGCAGAGCGTGGCCGGCATGGGCAAGGAGATGATCGCCGGCAACAACGAAGGCAACCCGCGCTGGGCCGCGATCCCGGGCTCGTCGCGCGGTCTGCAGCAAGGCTCGATGGCCTACACGCCGGATGCCGGGCTGGTGACCGACGGCTGCCGGCGCATGCAGGTGCTGGTGTTCCTCAATGATCACGAAGGGGCGACCGTGGCCCATGTGGTCAGCGAAGCGCGGCGGGTGATCGCGGGCCTGCAATCGGCGCAGGTGTCGTTCCACCTGGCCGGCGGCAATGTCGGGGTGATGGCGGCCGCCAACGAGGCGGTCAAGCACGCCGAGGTGTGGATGCTCGCCGCGCTGTTCTGCTCGGTGGCGCTGTTCTGCCTGTTCACCTTCCGTTCGCTGCGCGCCGTGCTGTGCATTCTGGTGCCGCTGGGCATCGTCGCGGTGCTGTGCAACGCCTTGATGGCGCTGCTGGGCATTGGCCTTAAAGTCGCGACCTTGCCGGTCATGGCCCTGGGGGTTGGCGTGGGCGTGGATTACGGCATCTACCTGTACGAGCGCATCCAGCACGAAATGGCGGCGGGGCAGGACCTGCGCAACGCCTTCTACCGCGCCATGTGCCAGCGCGGCACGGCTGCAGTGTTCACCGCCCTGACCATGTCGATCGGGGTGGGCACCTGGGCCTTCGCGCCGCTCAAGCTGCAGGCCGACATGGGCATATTGCTTGCTTTCATGTTCCTGGTGAACGTGTTCGGGGCGATCTTCCTGTTACCGGCACTGGCGGCCTGGTTCGACCGCGACAGGCCGTTGGTGGCCCGCACTGCACCGGCAGTGGCCCTGCATTCACCGGCGAATTGACCCACAACAACAATAACGCGGGCCGGCGGCAGCGGCCCGCACGGGGGGCTGTCCATGCATACCACGCTATCCAACGCCCAGGTGCTGGCACACCTGGGTATCGAGTTGGCCGACTACGAGCGCCTGCTCGGTAACATGTACGACGCCGCGCTGGACACCCAGCGGCTGAACGAGGCCCTGCGGCAATTGCGCGGATTGTTCCAGGCCAGCTTCGTGACGCTGATCCTGCGCGTACTGGATGAACCCTTCCTGTCGCCGATGATGGTGGCGGGCGATGTCGAGGTGGGCGAGGGCGGGCTCAATCACTATGCCTACTGCGACAAGTCCACGCTGTTCGACCGCCTGGCGCTGGACACCGTGTTCACCATCGACGACCTGATGAGCGATGCCGAGTGGGCCAGTTCGTCGTTCTACCTGCTGTACTGCCAGCCCTATGGCTGCTACCACATGCTCGGCGCCGATATCAGCATGCCCGACGGCGGCACCCTGCGCCTGCGGATCAACCGCCCGCGTGAGCAGGCGCGCTTTGGCGAGGTCGAGCGGGCCCTGTGCGCGATGCTCATTCCGCACCTGCGTCGGGCGCTGCACATGCACACCTTGCTCGACCGCAGCGCCTCGCTGGGCAGCCTGTACTCGCAAACCATCAACCGCCTGGCGGTGGCGACCATCGTGCTCGATGAGAACGGCCATGTGCTGCAACTGAACCCGGTCGCCCGGGAAATACTCGGCAGCAACGACGGCCTGAAGCTGATAGGCGGCCGGCTTGAAGCGACCTACCCGAGCGACAACCGCGAGCTGACACGGCTGGTGCGCAATGCATTCCTGCGCAGTCGACAGGGCGACAAGGCGGAGCAGGGCGCCGAGGCCATGTCGGTGTCGCGGCCCTCCGGGCAGGTCAACCTGGGGGTGGTGGTCGAGCTGATCCCGTCCCAGGAACTGGTGGAGGGCAAGGGCAAGCCGACCGTGGTGGTGTATGTGCGCGATGCCGTGGGCAAGTCGCTGGTGAGCAATGTGGTCACCTCGCAGCTGTACAACCTCACGCCCGCCGAAACCGGCCTGGCGCTGGAACTGGCCAATGGCTTGTCGCTGGAGGAAGCGTCCGAGCGGCTGAACATCCGGCGCAACACCGCGCGGGCGCACCTGCGTTCGATCTTCTCCAAGACGGGGGTACGGCGCCAGACCGAGCTGGTGCGCATCATGCTCAACAGCGTGGTCGCCCTGGGGCAGCCCGGGCCATTGCCGGCACCGACGGGCGCCGCGGTAGCGGGGTAAAAATGCGTTAGTCCGAGCGGACGATGCTCCTGGCCCGAAGGCCTGCCGATACTGGGCCACCGCCATCGGTAACCAAGGAGAACAACAATGACCGACCGTAAATCGGCCGCAGGTTTCGCCCCGCAGGGCCTGGCCCTGGCCTTGCTGCTGGGCACCTTCGCAGGCACCGCCCAGGCCGCCCCCGAGGACGTCGAACGCTTGGGCAAGGACCTTACCTGCCTGGGCGCCGACCCTGCCGGCAACGCCGACGGCAGTATCCCGGCGTTTTCCGGCAAGTGGCTGGGGGCGCCGCCCCAGGTGGCGTTCAAGGGCACCGGGCATCACCCCGTCGACCCCTATGCCGATGAAAAGCCGCTGTTCGTGATTACCGCCGATAACCTGGCCCAGTACGCCGACGTGCTGTCCGACGGGCAGAAGGCCTTGTTCAAGCTGTACCCGGCGACCTACAAGATGCCGATCTACCCCAGTCACCGGGACTTTCGCTTCGACGATGCGGTGTGCCAGGCGACCCGCGAGAACGCCAGGACGGCCAAGCTGGTGGACGACGGCGAGGGCGTGGTCGGCAAGACCGGCGGCACGCCGTTCCCGGTGCCGCGCAGTGGCCTGGAGCTGCTGAAGAACGCCTCCACCTTCACCTTGCGCGCCTGGACCGAGGAATACGTCTCCGACAACGCCTATGTGCTCAAGGACGGCAACATCAACTGGGGCCGGGTGCATTCGCGCAACCTGGCGCCTGCCCTGGCGCCCGGCATGGTCGGCGAGACGGTGGGCAACTCGTCGTTCTACCTCAACGAAACGCTGTTGCCGCAGCGCGACAAAGGCGAGATCAACACCGGCACCGAGTTCTGGAACGACAAGACCGAACCGCGCCAGGCCTGGCGCTACGACCCGGGCACGCGGCGGGTGCGGCAGTCGCCGGGGTACGGCTTCGACATGTCGTTCCCCGGCAGCGGCGGCTCGATCACCGTGGACGAGGTGCGCCTGTTCAACGGCTCGGGGCAGCGCTACGACTGGAAAATTGTCGGCAAGCGGGAAATGTTCATTCCCTACAACGCCTACCGGGTACACGCCCCCGAGCTGAAATACGCCAGCCTGCTCACGCCGGGCCACCTCAACCCCGAGGCGATGCGCTACGAGCGTCATCGGGTATGGGAGCTGGAAGGCACCCTCAAGCCTGGCTATCGCCACCTGTACGGCAAACGCAAGTTGTACATCGACGAAGACACCTGGTTCCCGATGCTGGCCGACAACTACGACAACCGCGGCGAGCTGTGGCGCACCTCGATGGTCAATTACTTCTACGCCTACGAGACCCAGCGCCCGCAGGCCGGTGTAGGCCTGTACCACGACCTCAATGCCGGCAGCTACCTGGCGTTCAACCTGATCAACGAGCAGCGCAACGGCTACCAGCTCAACCGCCCAGGCTTCAGCCCGCGCGACTTTGGCCCGGAAGCGGCGCGGCGCTTCGGCCAGTAACCCCTGGCAAGGCCGGGCCTAGTCCAATTGGGGGATGAGGGCCCGGCAGCGCTGCTCAAAGATGTTCGCCAGGTATTTCCCCTGCCCGAGCAGGGGCTTTGCCGGTGAATGGCGTACTCAACACAGGAATAACAACAACATGACCAAACTCGCCGAACTCTCCATCGACAGCGCCCAGCGCACCCACCGTTACGCCAGGGGCTGGCACTGCCTGGGCGTGGCCGATGACTACCGTGACGGCAAGCTGCATACCCTGAACATCTTCGGCACGCGCCTGGTGGCCTTCGCCAGCAGTGCCGGCGACATCAGCATCCTCGACGCCTATTGCCCGCACATGGGCGCTGACCTGTCCCAGGGCACCATCGAGAACGACACCGTGGTCTGCCCGTTCCACCACTGGAAGTACGACACCAGCGGCAAATGCGTGGAGATCCCTTACTGCAAGCGTATTCCCCCGAAGGCCAAGACCCGCAGCTGGCTGACCTGCGAGGAAAACAACCTGCTGTTCGTCTGGAACAACCCCGAAGGCCGACCGCCGAAGGAAGGCGTGGTGATTCCGCACCTGCCGCAGATGGATGACCCGGAGTGGATTCACGATTGGAACATCGACACCATGCTGATCGAGACCAACCCGCGCGAGCTGGTCGACAACCTGGTGGATGCCCAGCATTTCGGGCCGGTGCACGGCACGCCGACCAAGTACTTCGCCAACGTGTTCGAAGGGCATATCGGCCAGCAGATTTTCCACGGTGATTCCGAGCGCCTGGGCGGCGACCTGATCGCGCCGTCGGCCTACTACGGCCCGGCCACGCACTTCACCGAGCTGAGCTCGATGTTCGGCGAGGTGCGGGTGCATGCGATTTTGCTCAACAGCCACGTGCCGGTGACCCCGGACAGCTTCGTGCTGCGCTTTGGCTGCATGGTCAAGCGCGTGCCGGGCTGGACTGAAGAGCAGAACATCGAGATTGCCAAGGCCTATGTCATGGGTAACCGCACCTCGTTCTATCAGGACGTCGACATCTGGAAGCACAAGGCCCGTATCGACAAGCCGGTGCTGGCCGAGAACGACGGCCCGGTGTACCAGCTGCGCGAGTGGTACCAGCAGTTCTTCACCGACGAGGACCAGGTGCCGGCGAGCATGGCCGAGCGGCGCGAGATCGTCACCGTGGATGAGCGTTGAGCAACCCAAGGCCCTGCCCGCGTAGCGGGCGGGGCAGTCGCAGGAGGAGGGTGGCCATGAAACTGCAGCGCTTTCTGGTGTACAGCGTGCCCTTGTTCGTGGCGCTGGTCATTGGCCTGACCTTGCTGGCCTCGCCGTTGCCGGAGTCAGCCGGGGCCAAGGCCTGCAGGCATATTCCGGGGTGCATGAGCATCATGCCGAGTTTTCAGGGGTGGCCGGGGGTGCGTTAGGGGAGGCACCGGCTTCGCCGGTGTTCGCGGGACAAGCCCGCTCCCACAGGTACACCACGGGCCTTGAGAGCTGCGGTAGTCCTGTGGGAGCGGGCTTCCAGCTACCTTGTGTTTGCCTGCGCCGGCCTCATCGCCGGCAAGCCGGCTCCCACAGGATGACCCCTGTTCTCAGGGCTTGTGGTGTACCTGTGGGAGC
>NZ_AKJC01000154.1 GCF_000282535.1 Pseudomonas sp. GM84
GCCGGCGATGAGGCCAGTACCTTCAAAGCAGGTCTTGCAGCTCAGGCACGACTTCGAACAGATCCCCCACCAGCCCGTAGTCGGCCACCTGGAAGATCGGCGCTTCCTCATCCTTGTTGATCGCAACGATCACCTTGGAGTCCTTCATGCCCGCCAGATGCTGGATCGCACCAGAGATACCGACAGCAATGTACAGCTGCGGCGCAACGATCTTGCCGGTCTGCCCGACCTGCATGTCGTTGGGCACGAAGCCTGCGTCGACCGCAGCGCGCGAGGCACCGACGGCGGCACCGAGCTTGTCGGCCAGGCTGTACAGATATTTGAAGTTGTCACCATTGCCCATGCCACGACCGCCGGAAACGACGATCTTGGCGGCAGTCAGCTCTGGGCGGTCGGACTTGGCCAGCTCTTCGCCAACGAAGGCGGATATACCGGCATTGTGCGCGACATCAACCGCTACAACGGCAGCGGAACCACCCTCGGCGGCCACGGCGTCGAAACCGGTGGCACGCACGGTGATGACCTTGACCGCAGCGCTCGATTGCACGGTGGCAATGGCGTTGCCGGCGTAAATCGGACGCTTGAAGGTGTCGGCCGACTCAACCGAAAGGATCTCGGAGATCTGGTCGACGTCCAGCAGCGCAGCAACGCGCGGCAGGATGTTCTTGCCGTTGCTGGTGGCCGGGGCCAGCACGTGGCTGTAACCGCTGGCCAACTCGACGATCAGCGGCGCGACGTTTTCCGGCAGGACGTGGGCGTAGGCGGCGTTATCGGCCACCAGTACCTTGGCCACATCCGCGATCTGGGCAGCGGATTCGGCGACGCCACCGACGTTTGCGCCGACAACCAGCAGGTGGATATCACCCCCGATCTTGGCGGCGGCGGCGACAGTGTTCAGGGTGGCCGGGGCGATGGCACCGGCTTGGTATTCAGCGATAACCAGGACAGTCATTCAGAT
>NZ_AKJC01000155.1 GCF_000282535.1 Pseudomonas sp. GM84
CCGCTCCTACAGGAGTTGCGTCAACTTTTGGAAGTTGAGCAAGACGGTTGCTCCCACCAGGATCGCGGCAAGTTTTGCAGCTTGGGCATGACCCTTCCCCCAGATACACCACTGGCATTGAAAACTGTGGGGTACCTGTGGGAGCGGGCTTATCCCGCGAACACCGGCGAAGCCGGTGCCATATACCGAGTTGCCTGCTTCGCGGGGCAAGCCCGCTCCCACAGGAATTGCGTCAACTGTTAGAAAGTGAGCAGGACAGTTGCTCCCACAGCGAACGCCACTGGCTTTCAGCTGTGGGAGTAGTCGACTACCTTCAGGCGCGCTGGCGCGCCAGGGTCATCGCGGTGTCTTCGATCATGTCTTCCTGGCCACCGACCATGCCGCGCCGGCCCATCTCCACCAGGATCTCCCGCGCCGACACGCCATACTTCTGCTCGGCGCGCTTGGCGAACAGCAAGAACGACCCATACACCCCGGCATACCCCATGGTCAGCGCATCGCGGTCACTGCGGATGGGGAAGTCCATGATCGGCACCACCAGGTCCTCGGCTACATCCTGGATGGCGAACACATCCACCCCGGTCTCGATGCCCATGCGCTTGCACACCGCCACCAGCACCTCCATCGGCGTGTTCCCGGCACCCGCGCCCAACCCCGCGCAAGCGGCGTCGATGCGGCTGGCACCGGCGGCGATCGCGGCGATCGAGTTGGCCACGCCCATCGACAGGTTATGGTGCCCGTGGAAGCCGATCTCGGTCTCCGGCCGCAGCGCGGCGCGCATCGCGGCCACGCGCTCGCTGACCTGATGCGGCAGCAGGTAGCCGGCGGAATCGGTCAGGTAGATGCAGTTGGCACCATAGCTCTCCATCAGCTTGCCCTGGGTGACCAGGCCTTCGGCGCTGTTCATGTGCGCCATCATCAGAAAGCCCACGGTGTCCATGCCCAGGTGGCGGGCATGGGCGATGTGTTGCTCGCTGACGTCGGCCTCGGTGCAGTGGGTGGCCACGCGCAAGGTGCTGACCCCCAGTTCATGGGCCATCTTCAGGTGCTCGACAGTGCCAATGCCCGGCAGCAGCAACGCCGAAACCTTGGCCTGTTTCATCAGCGGGATCACCGCCGACAGGTATTGCTCATCGCTATGTGCGGGAAAGCCGTAGTTCACCGAGCTGCCGCCCAGGCCATCGCCGTGGGTCACCTCGATCAGCGGCACCCCGGCGGCATCCAGGCCGCAGGCGATACGCTGCATTTCATCCAGGCTGATCTGGTGGCGCTTGGGGTGCATGCCGTCGCGCAGGCACATGTCATGTACGGTGATGCGTTTGCCAGTGAGGTCCATGGTCGCTCCTTAGGCCAGTGCAGCGGGGGCAGGGCGCAGCACCAGCTCGCCCTTGAGGATTTCCTCGGCGAACAGCTCGGCGGTGCGCGCCGCTGCCGCGGTCATGATGTCGAGGTTGCCGGCGTAGCGCGGCAGGTAGTCGCCCAGGCCCTCGACCTCCATGAAGATCGACACCCTGTTGCCATCGAACACCGGGCCGTTGACCAGCCGGTAACCCGGCACGTAGCGCTGCACCTGGAGGATCATGGCGTCGATCGCGGCGCGGATCGCCGGCTCATCGGGCGTGTCTTCGGTCAGGCAATGCACGGTGTCGCGCATGATCAGCGGCGGTTCGGCAGGGTTGATGATGATGATCGCCTTGCCGCGCCGGGCACCGCCTACCTGTTCCACCGCGCTGGCGGTGGTGCGGGTGAACTCGTCGATGTTCCTGCGGGTGCCGGGCCCCACCGATTTCGACGCGGCGGTGGCGATGATCTCTGCATACGCCACCGGCTGCACGCTGGACACCGCGGCCACCAGCGGGATGGTCGCCTGGCCACCGCAGGTGACCATGTTGACGTTCATCACGCCCAGGCCAAGGTTGGCCTTGAGGTTGACCGTGGGCACGCAGTACGGGCCGATGGCCGCCGGGGTCAGGTCGATCATCAGCACGCCGAGGGCGTTGAGCTTGCGCGAGTTCTCGGCATGCACATAGGCCGAGGTGGCATCGAAGGCGATCTGGATGCGGTCTTCGAGCACATGCGGGAGCAGGCCGTCGACGCCATCAGCGGTGGTCTTCAGGCCCAGCTCGCGTGCCCGTGCCAGGCCTTCGGAGCCGGCTTCGATGCCGACCATCCAGACCGGCTCCAGCACCTCGCTACGTTTGAGTTTGTACAACAGGTCGGTGCCGATGTTGCCTGGCCCGATCAACGCACAGCGGATCTTCTTGCTCATGTCTAAGGCTCCAGGGGAGGGGGTCAGGGCACGAAGTGCAGGCTGGACTGGCCCAGCCCGCTCATGCTCAGGCTGATGCGGTCGCCGGCCACTACCGGAACCAGGGGCGCCAGGGCGCCGGAAAGGATGACTTCGCCGCGCCGGAACGGGATGCCCAGCTCGCCCAGGGTGTTGGCCAGCCAGGCCACCGCCGCGCAAGGGTGACCCTGCACCGCCGAGCCCAGGCCATGGCCGGCCGGCTGGCCGTTCTTCAGCAGCTGCATCTCGACCCGGGCCAGGTCCAGGGTGCGCGGGTCGATGCGCTGGCTGCCGAGGGCGAACACGCCGCAGGAGGCGTTGTCGGCCACGGTGTCCTGGATGCGGATCTGCCAGGCGTCGATGCGCGAATCGACGATCTCGAAGCAAGGCATGACCCACTGGGTCGCGGCCAGCACGTCTTCGGCGCTGATGCCCGGCCCGTGCAGGTCTTCACCGAGCACGAAGGCGATCTCGCCTTCGGCGCGGGGCTGGATCAGACGGTGCTGGGCCAGGCTCACGTCGCTGCCGTCTTCGACCTGCATGGCATCGGTCAGGAAACCGAAGTCAGGCTGGTGGACATCGAGCATTTCCTGCACGGCGCGGCTGGTCACCCCGATCTTCTTGCCGATCACCTGCTCACCGAGCGCTTCACGGCGCTGCAGGAATGAAAGGGAAATACGGTAGGCCTGGTCGAGGGTGATGGCCGGGTAGCGGCGGGTCAGGGGGGGCAAGGTGGTGCGGCCACGAAGGGCGTTGAACAGCTCGTCACCGAGCGCTGTGATCAGATGGGCGTCCATGACGGGGCTCTCTGCGGTAAGGAATAAAAAGGGCCGGTCCGAGCGTGGTGTACCGGCCTGAGAAAAAGGGTTTCAGCCCACCCACACGCTGGAATCGGCGCCACCGTCGACGTCGATGATCTTGCCGGTGACCCAGGCGGACGCAGGGCTGGCCAGGTACAGGGCGGCGGCGGCGATGTCTTCGGGCGTGCCCAGGCACTTGAGCGGGGTGTTGGCCTCCATGCTCTGGCGCATCGCGGCCGGCATCACGCCGGCGAGCGCGGCGGTCAGGGTTGGGCCGGGGGCCACGGCATTGACCCGCACCTGCGGCGCGAAGTCCTGGGCCAGCAGGCGGGTCAGGTGGCTGAGCGCCGCCTTGGCCGTGCCGTAGGCGCTGAAATGGCGCTGCGCGTAGCGCGCTGCCACGGAGCTTATGTTGACGATGTTGCCGCCACCGGCCTCGCGCATCAGCGGCACGCACAGCTGGCAGAACGCGTAGGCGCTGGAGACGTTGAAGCGCATGATCTCGTCGAACTGCTCCGGGCTCAGGCCCAGCGGGTCGTTGGGGCCGCCACCGCCGACGTTGTTGACCAGGTGGGTGATGCGGCCCAGGTGCTCATGGCTCTGGCTGACCAGCGCCTGGCGTTGCTGCGGGTCGTTGACGTCGCAGGCAAACGCCAGGGCGTTGCGGCCCAGGGCGCGGATTTCTTCGGCCACCGCCTGCACGTCGTCCAGGGAACGGGCGGCGCAGACGACATCGGCGCCGGCTTCGGCGTAGGCCAGGGCAATGGCGCGGCCAATGCCACGGCCGCTGCCGGTGACGATGGCGACGCTGCCGTCGAGGCGAAATCGCTGCAGGATACTCATGGCTGTGCTTCCTCAGGGCTGTGGATGGCGAAGACTATCGCGGCGCAGGCGGCCTGCGGCATCGTCTCAACGGACTAGCACAGGCGCGGCCTGCAGCGCGGTCAAGCCCTAGTCCGCTTTGACGATGAATCCTGCCTTGGCCAACCCGATCATCGACCTCAACTCGCGCAGTGGCGCAGCGAGATCGGGAGAAACCAGTGATGCACAGTTTGCGAGAAAAGACCCAGGAAGAAGTCGAGCTGATCGAACGCGCACGGCGCCTGGTGCCGCTGCTCAAGGCACGTACCGCGCAGGCCGACCGTGACCTGCGGATCCCTGACCAGACCATCGAGGAGCTGCAGTCGGCCGGTTTGCTGCGGGCTTTGCAACCGCGCGCCTTCGGCGGCTACGAAGTCGACCCGCGGACCTTCTTCGAAATCCAGATGATCCTCGCCGAGGGCTGCATGTCGACCGCCTGGGTGTACGGCGTGATGGGCGTGCACCCCTGGCAGGTAGCGCGCTACCCGGTCGAGGCGCAGCGCGAAGTGTGGGAGCAGGACCACAACGCCCTGATTTCCTCGACCTACATGCCGTCGGCCAAGGTCACGGTGGTGCCGGGCGGCTATCGCATCAGCGGGCGCTGGGGCTTCTCCAGTGGCAGCGAGCACTGCCAGTGGGTGCTGCTGGGCGGCATTCTCCCGGCCGATGGCGACTTTGCCAGCGAACACGGCACCTTCCTGCTGCCACGGGCCGACTACCGCATCGAGCCGAACTGGGACGTGCTCGGCCTGCGCGGCACCGGCAGCCATGACATCGTGGTCGAGGATGCCTTCGTGCCGGCCCACCGCGTGCAACGCACCAACAACTGGACCATCGAGGCCACCCCAGGGCGCCTGGTCAATACCAACCCGATCTATGCGATCCCGTTCGCCCAGGTGTTTTCCCGCGCGGTGTCGACCTCGGCCATCGGCGCCCTGCAAGGCGCGATCAATACCTTCCGCGAGAACGCGGCGCAGCATATCGGCAAGCACGGTGCGCGCACGGCCGATGATCCCGTGGCCCAGACGGCCGTGGCGGAAGCGGTGATCACCGTCGATTGCCTGAAGCTGGTGCTCGAACGCAACTACGAGCACCTGATGACCCTGGCCCGTGCCGGCGAGTACCCGGACACCGAAACGCGCCTGCTGTACCGCTACCAGTCCTCCTACGTCACCAACATCTGCGCCGAGCGGGTCAACGACCTGCTGCGCAGCATGGCGGCTTCGGGCTTGTACAACAGCAATCCGGTGGCGCGCCTGTTCCGTGACCTGCACCAGGCTCGCGGGCACATCGCCAACAACTTCATGGCCTACGGGCGCAGCTTCGGCGCGGTGCAGCTGGGCCTGCCCAACCCGGACCCGTTCGTATGAGTGAATACCTAGCCCTGCGGGTGGCGCGGGTGGTCGAGGAGACCGCCGACGCCCGCTCCCTGGAGTTCGAGGTGCCGGAGGCGCTAGCCCAGCGTTTCCGCTACCAGCCGGGCCAGTTCCTGACGCTGCGGGTGCCTTTCGAGGGGGGCTGGTTGCCGCGCTGCTATTCGCTGTCCAGCACCCCGCTGCTGGACGAGCCGCTGCGGGTGACGGTCAAGCGCGTGCGCGACGGTCGTGCCTCGAACTGGCTGTGCGAAAGCCTGCAGGAAGGCCAGACCCTGGACGTGTTGCCGCCGGCCGGGGTGTTCGTGCCGCGCGACCTGGCCGGCGACCTGCTGTTGTTCGGCGGCGGCAGCGGCATCACGCCGGTGCTGTCGATCCTGCGCTCGGCGCTGCTGGCCGGGTCCGGGCGCATCCTGCTGATCTATGCCAACCGCGACGCGCAGTCGGTGATCTTCCGCGATGAGTTGCGCCTGCTGGCCTCGGTGCACCCGCAACGTCTGCAGGTGGTGCACTGGCTCGACGCGTTGCAGGGCATTCCAGTGGCGGCGCAACTGGCTGAACTGGCGCGGCCGTTCATCGACGCCCAGGCCTTCATCTGCGGGCCAGGGCCGTTCATGGACACCGCCGTCGAAGCCCTTCGGCAGCTTGGAGTGCCGCCGGCGCGGGTGCATGTGGAGCGCTTCGTGTCGCTGCCCGGCGAAGGCGAGGCGCCACTGGCCACCGCGAGCGACGCCGCCGTGGCCGCGCAACTGGCCGTGCGCCTCGACGGCCAGGAGCACCAGCTGGCCTGCGCCAGCGGCGAGACCGTGCTGGCCGCCATGGAACGCGCCGGCCTCAACCCGCCCAGTGCCTGCCGGGTAGGCGGCTGCGCCTCCTGCATGTGCACCCTGGAGCAGGGCGAGATCGAATTGCTGCACAACGATGCCCTGGATGCCGGCGAACTGGCCGAAGGCTGGATCCTGGCCTGCCAGGCCGTGCCGACCAGCCCCCACCTGCGTATCCGTTTTCCCGAGTGACGCCTATGAACCAGAGCCTGAATTCGACCCTGACCCCGCCTGCCACCATCGCCCGGCTGCTGTTCGACAGCGCCCGGCGCTATGCCGGCCATGCCGCCATCGAGGAAAACGGCATGCGCCTGGATTACGCCGACCTGCCGGAGCAGGCCTTGCAGGTGACCCGTGGCCTGATGGCCCTGGGCATCCAGCCGGGCGACCGGGTCGGCCTGTGGGCGCCGAACAGCCGCGAGTGGATTCTCGCGGCCCTGGGCATCCACTGCGCCGGCGCCGTGCTGGTGCCGATCAATACCCGCATGAAGGGTGCCGAGGCCGCCGACGTGCTGGCGCGCAGCGGCTGTCGGGTGCTGTTCGTGCAGCAGCGGTTCCTCGATGTCGACTACCCGGCGCTGCTCGCTCCCCAGCGCCCGGCGACCCTGGAGCACCAGGTGGTGTTCGCTTGCGACCAATCGCTGCCGGCGCGCGACCTGAGCTACGCGCAGTTCCTGGCCGGGGCCGCGACCATCGAGAAGCTCACCGCCGAGCGGCGCGCGCTGTGCATCCCCCCCGAGGCGGTCTGCGACCTGCTGTTCACCTCGGGCACCACTGGCAAACCCAAGGGTGTGATGAGCGCCCACGGGCAGAACCTGCGCGCCTTTACCGAGTATGTGCGGGTGCTGGGGCTGGGGCCGGGTGACCGTTACCTGATCGTCAACCCGTTCTTCCATGCCTTCGGCTACAAGGCGGGTTGGCTGACGTGCCTGATCGCCGGGGCGACCATCCTGCCCCACGCGGTATTCGACGCCGAGCTGGTGTTCGAGCGCATTGCCCGCGAACGGGTCACGGTGCTGCCGGGCGCGCCGACCTTGTACCTGTCGCTGCTGGCCCACCCACGCCTGGCCGAAACCGACCTGTCGAGCCTGCGGGTGGCCGTGACCGGTTCGGCGAGCATCCCGCCCAGCCTGATCGAGCGCATGCGCAGCGAGCTGGGGTTCAGCGTGGTGACCACCGCCTATGGCCTGACCGAGTGCGGCGGCCTGGCGACCCTGTGCGACCCGCAGGCCTCGGCCGAGGTGATCGCCGGCACCAGCGGCCAGCCGTTGCCGGGCACCGAAGTGAGCATCCGCGGCCCCGACAACGCCAGCCTGGCCCAGGGCCAGACCGGGGAAATCTGCCTGCGCGGCTTCCACATCATGCAGGGCTACTTCCAGGACCCGGCTGCCACCGCCGAGGCCATCGATGCCGAAGGTTGGCTGCACACCGGCGATGTCGGTTGCCTGGACCCTGCCGGCAACCTGGTCATCACCGATCGCCTCAAGGACATGTACATCGTCGGCGGCTTCAACTGCTACCCGGCCGAGATCGAGGCGGCGTTGCTCGGCCACCCGGCCATCGCCCAGGTGGCGGTGGTCGGCATTGCCGATGCGCGCATGGGCGAGGTGGGCTGCGCCTGCGTGGTGCTGCGCCAAGGGCAGCAGCTGGGCGAGCAGGAGCTGATCGGCTGGAGCCGCGAGCGCATGGCCAACTACAAGGTGCCGCGTCAGGTGCGCTTCTTCTCGGCGTTGCCGCTGAATCCTTCGAACAAGGTGGCCAAGAACGACCTGCGGGCGGCGCTGGCCCAGGCCTGAGGGCGGCCGTGGCGGTTTCACCAAACGGACGATGTGCGCCAGCCAGCGGTGTTCCAGTCTGCCTCGGCACACCGCAACAATAACAATAGAAGGAGAGCAGCATGTCTATGTCGAAGTGGCCGGCGCAAGGCGCAGCCAAAGGGTTCGGGCGGCGCAGCTGGTTGGCCATGGCCATTGGCGTTGCCAGTGGCAGCGTCAGCGCAGGACCGACCCTGGAGCTGGGCGAGGACACCACCCTGGAGTCGTCGCTCACGGTCAACTACACCGCCTCCGTGCGTACCGCCAAGCAGGCCCGGCAGTATCTCGACGACATCAACAATGACGACGGCACGCGCAACTTCAAGCGCGGCGGGCTGATCACCAACCGGGTCAGCCTGTTCGGCGAATTGCGCCTGCGCCACGACAATGTCGGCGCGGTGTTGCGCGGCAGCCACTTCTACGATGACGTCTACCAGCAGCGCAACGACAACGACTCGCCCCTGACGGTGAACAAGATCGGCCGCGCCGATGGCTTCGTCGAGGACACCCGGCGCCTGAGCGGCAGCAAGGCGCGGCTGCTGGACGCCTATGTGTACGGCAACTACCAGCTGGGCGACACCCAGTACCTGTCGGTCAAGGCCGGGCGCCACCTGGTGGCCTGGGGCGAGAGCCTGTTCTGGGCCAACATCAGCCAGGGCCAGGCGCCGGTGGATGCCACCAAGTTCAACGTGCCGGGCACCGAGGCCAAGGATGCCTACCTGCCGGTGGGCCAGGTGTCGGCGTCCTGGTCGCTGAACGAGGACCTGGCGCTGGTCGGCTTCTACCAGTACGAGTGGGAGAAGACCCAGCTCAACCCGGTGGGCGACTACTTTGGCAGTGACACCTTCGGCCCGGGCGCGGAGTTCTTCCGGCTCAGCCCCGGGGTGATCGAAAGCCTGCCGGACAAGAGCTTCACCGGGGTCAACTATGCCGGCGAGGTCAAGCCGCGCGACAGCGGCCAGTGGGGTGTAGGCGTGCGCTACCGGGTCACCGAGAACACTGAAGTGGGGCTGTTCCATTACCGCTATCACGAGCGGGTCGGCTCGCTGTTCTTCGACTTCACCGGGCAGACCCGCTACTCGTCGAATTCACGCATCAGCCAGCGTTCCAACCCAGGCGCTGCGCCGGCCTACCGCATGGGCTACTTCGAGGATGTCGAGCTGACCGGGGTCAGCTTCAGCTCCAAGATCGGTGACGCGGTGCAGTATGCCGGCGACCTCAGCTACCGCGACGGTGCCTCGGTGTACCTGAACAACGGCGCGCCCACCACCGGCCAGATCTGGCAGGGCAACCTGAACGCCTCGTACATCCTCGGCCCGAGCTGGCTGGCCCAGCAGACCACCTTCATGGGGGAGGTGGTGCACCAGCACATCGCCGGGGTCGACACCCTGGTGGTCTCGGGCGGCGGCCCGGGCGTGGACGGCAGTTTCGACGACTTCGAGTCGGCCACCCAGACCCGTGGCTCGACGCTGCTTGGGGTGGGTGCCTACATGGACTACCCGTCCATTGCCAACGGCCTGGACCTGACCACCCGGGTGGTCTGGCAACAGAGTGTCGACGGCAGCGCCTACCAGGGCCTGGGCCGCGACGAAAAACGCCTGACCGTGGGCGGTGACTTCAAGTACCTGGGCAACTTCCAGGTGGGCCTGACCTATGTCGCCTACCTGAGCTCCCCGGATGTCGTCCAGGGTCGCCTGCTGGCCGACCGCGACTACGTGTCGCTCAACGCCAAGTACACCTTCTGAGCCACACCTTGCCCCGGCGAAGGTCCGCCCGCGGTGGACCTGGCCGGGTTTCCAATCATTCACCGAGGACTCGGCCTGCCATGAACCCGACCACGCCTGCATCCCCGTTCAGCCCCGTCAGCATCGGCCCGCTGACGCTCAACAACCGTTTCATCAAGGCCGCCACCAACGAAGGCATGAGTGCCGGCGGCGTGCCGTCCCGGCAGCTGGCCCAACTGCACGCCAACCTGGCCAAGGGCGGCGTGGCGTTGACCACGGTGGCCTACTGCGCGGTCAGCCGCGACGGCCGCACGCTGCCCAACCAGCTGATCCTGGAGCGCGAAAGCCTGCCGCACTTCAAGGCCCTGACCGAGGCCGTGCACCGCGAGGGCGGCCTGGCCAGCGCGCAGATCACCCATGGCGGCTGCTTCACCTTCATCCGCGAGCGCTCCACCGCACGGCCGCTGTCGGCCAGCGGTGGCTTCAACAAGATCGGCATGATGAGCGGCATGTTCCTCAAGCAGGCGATGAACGAAGCGGACATGCAGCAGGTGGTACGGGATTTTGCCCAGGGCGCGCGGCTGGCCCGCGAAGCCGGGTTCGATGCCGTGGAAATCCACATGGGCCACGGCTACCTGCTCAGCCAGTTCATTTCGCCGCTGTACAACAAGCGGCGCGACCAGTACGGCGGCAGCCTGGAAAACCGCCTGCGCTTCCCGCGCCGGGTGCTGCGCGCGGTGCTCGACGCGGTGGGGCAGGATCTGGCGGTGGTGTGCAAGTACAGCATCACCGAGGGCGTGCGTGCCGGTAACAGCGCCGACGACGGCGCCAGGATCGCGCGCATGCTGGAGGAGGAGGGCGCGCACCTGCTGGTGCTCAGTGCCGGGATGAACGCCGAGTCGATCACCACCATGTTCGGCTCGTCCTTTCCCAAGGAGAACCGGGTGCAGCAGAAGAACCCGGTGATTGCCCTGGCCATGGCGATCCAGCGGCGCATGGACCCGGTGGTGGAGTTTCGCGAGCTGTACCTGCTGGAGCATGCGCGCAAGGTGCGTGCGGCGGTGAAGATGCCGCTGGCGTACCTGGGCGGGGCCAAGAGCCTGGCGAGCATCGAGCAGGTGATGGCCGAAGGGTTCGACCTGGTGGCGATGGGACGGGTACTGATTGCCGAGCCTGATTATGTGAACAAGCTGGCCGGTGGTGTCAGCCGCAATTCGATCTGCACGGCGTGCAACCGGTGTGTGGCGATGATGTATACGCCGGGGGGGACCTCGTGTGTGCTGGGGCGGCCGGGGGATGCGCTGTTGAACAGTCAGCGGGCTGGGGGGTGACCCCAAGGCTCATCGAAAGCTGCGTCTGATCCTGTGGGAGCGGGCTTGTCCCGCGAACCAGGGCGAAGCCCTGGCCATACACCGCGGTGTTTCATTCGCGGGGCAAGCCCGCTCCCACAGGAAGCCCGCAGACCCTGAGATCAACCGTGCTGCAGGAAGTCCAGGCAACTGCGGTTGAACAGCTCGCGGTGCTCCACCTGCACCCAATGCCCGCAGCGGTTGAGCACGATGAACCGCGCCTGGCGCGCGCCGTCAATGATGTACTGGGCACCACTGACCGGATTGAAATGGTCATCGCTGCCCCAGAAGCCGAAAATCGGGCACTCGATCTCACCCAACCGCGCGCGCATGTTCGGCACCAGCATGGTGCTGAACAGGTTCTTCGGCTGCGTCACCGCCACCGCCACCCGCTCCAGCAGCAGCTCCTCCGGCAGGATCGAGTCGTCGAACAGCTGCAGGCTCATCATGCTGCGCATCTCTTCGAGGCCGATGGGGCCGGCGTTGAACAGGCCGACCATGCGCAGGATGCCCGGCATCTGGAAGTAGGTCTCGCGCTCTTCGACGCCACCCGGTGCCAGCAGCACCAGCCGCTCCGGCAGCTGCGGGCAGCGCAGCGCCAGGCCCAGGGCAATGGCGCCACCCAGCGAGTTGCCCAGGATGGTGCAGCGGGTAACGCCAATCTGGTCGAGAAATTCGGCGACGCACGCGACGAAGAAATCCAGCTCGTAACGCACATCATCCGGCTTGTCCGAACGGCCGAAGCCGGGCAGGTCGAGCAGGATATTGCGGTAGCCGGCGTCGGTCAGCGCAGGGTAGTTGCCCTTGAAGTTGCTGTAGCCGCTGGCACCGGGGCCGCTGCCGTGCAGCCACAGCACCACCGGCCCGCTGCCTTCGTCCAGGTAGTGCAGGCGCAGGCCATTGGCAAGGGTTGCGTAGTGCCCGGTGGGTAGAGGCAGGTCGACGGGTTGGTTCATGCAGATTCTCCAGAGTGCACAGGTTGAGGGGCTGCATGTCCGGCATGCAGCCCTTGGATCCTGTGCCGTGCAGCACAAGCTCACATCGTCCGTTCAGACCACGCGGGGCCGGGGGCGTTAGTCCTATCGGACGATGCCTGCCATCCGCCGCGGGCCAATGATGGGGCAGACCTACGCGCTTCAAACCAAGGAGAACGCTATGAAACTGCAGAACAAAGTGGCCTTCGTCACCGGTGCCGGGCAAGGCATGGGCCAGGCCATCGTGCGCCGCTTCGTCGCCGAAGGGGCCAAGGTGGTGGCGGTCGACCTCGACCAGACCGCGCTGGCCGCAGGGCTGGCGGACCTGGGCGAACAGGTGCTCGCGCTGAGCTGCAACGTGGCTGACGCGGCGTCCGTGGCCGATGCCATGGGCGCAGTCGAGGCCCATTTCGGTGGCCTCGACATCGTCGTCAACAACGCCGGCGTCGGTGCGCTGGACAGCTTCCTCGATACACCGGACGACAGCTGGGCGCGGGTGCTCGGGGTCAACCTCGGCGGCACCTTCCTGTGCTGCCGCGAAGGGGCGCGGCTGATGGTCAAGGGCAAGCGCCAGGGCGTGCTGATCAACCTCTCCAGCACCGCCGCGCTGACCGGCGAGGGGCCAAGCCACTACTGCGCGTCGAAAGCCGCTGTGATGGGACTTACCCGCTCGATCGCCCGCGAGCTCGCGGGGCAGGGGATCCGCGTCAATACCCTGGTGCCCGGCCCGACCAACACCCCGATGATGGCTGGCATCCCCGAGGAACACATGCAGGCGCTGCTGAAGAACGTGCCGCTGGGGCGCATGTGCGAAACCGACGAGATCGCCCGCGTGGCGGTCTTCCTGGCCAGTGAGGACGCCAGTTTCATCACCGGCCAGAACATCGCCGTCAACGGCGGCATGGCCTTTATCTGAGGAGAGCAGTGGATGAGCAAACGTCTGCAAGACAAGGTCGCGTTCGTGACCGGCGCTGGATCGGGGATTGGCGCGGCGACCGCGCTGCGCTTCGCCGAGGAGGGGGCCCTGGTGGTGCTGTGCGGGCGCCAGGCGTCACCGCTGGAAGGCGTGAAGGAGCAGATCCTGGCCCAGGGCGGTCGCGCCGAGGTCGCGGTCGCCGATGTCAGTGACGAACAGGCCTACGTCGCCGCCCTGCAGGGCACCGCCCAGCGCCACGGGCGCCTGGACATCCTGGTGAACAACGCCATGGCCTACACCTGGGGCGGCATCGACAGCATGACCACCGCCGACTGGCACGCCAACTTCGCCACCACGGTGGACGGCACCTTCTGGGGCACCCGCACGGCGATGCAGCTGATGCAGGGCAGGGGCGGCTCGATCGTCAACATCGCGTCCATCTGCGGGGTGTTCGGCACGGCCTGGATGGCCGGCTACTCGGCGGCGAAGGCGGCGGTGATCAACTTCAGCCGCGCGGCGGCCAGCGAAGGCGCACCGCACAATATCCGCTGCAATGTGATCATCCCCGGCGTGGTCGATACACCAGCCACCGCCGGCATGCTGGGCGACGCCAAAGCGCGTGCCAACACCGAGAAAGTCATCCCCATGCGCCGCGTCGGCCTGCCGGTCGAGCTGGCCAATGCCATTCTGTTCCTGGCCAGCGACGAGGCCTCCTACGTGACCGGGGCGAGCCTGGCGGTGGACGGCGGGCGCAGCTCCGACCTGTACACGGTGCTGGAATGATGAACAGGGACGAGCCATCGCTGCTGCAGCGCATCGACCGCCTGGAGTCGCTGGATGCGATCCGCCAGCTGGCCGGCAAGTACGCCCTGGCCCTGGACATGCGCGACATGGACGCCATGGCCAACTGCTTTGCCGAGGATGTTCGGGTGGGTCGGGACAAGCAGGGCCGCGCGCATCTGAAGGCGTGGCTGGACGAGACCATGCGCAAGCAGTTTCACGGCACCTCGCATCATTTGGGCCAGCACATCATCGAGTTCAGCGACCCGGATCATGCCACCGGGGTGGTGTATTCGAAGAACGAGCATGAGACCGGACCTGAGTGGGTGATCATGCAGATGCTGTACTGGGACGACTACGAGCGCATCGATGGGCGCTGGTGTTTCAGGCGGCGGTTGCCGTGCTACTGGTATGCCACCGACCTGAACAAGCCGCCGATCGGTGGTTTGAAGATGCGCTGGCCGGGGCGTGAGCCCTATGCCGGGAGTTTCCATGAGCTGTTCCCGTCGTGGGATGCGTTCTGGGCCCAGCGGCCGGACAAGGATGCATTGCCGCAGGTGGCCGCGCCGGCGCCATTGGAAGGGTTCTTGGCGGGGTTGCGGCGGGGGGCGGGCGACCCGAAGATTCGCGTGCGTTGAGCATCCGGGCCAGCGAACCTGGCCCTGTGGGAGCGGGCTTGCCCCGCGAAGGAAACACTGCGGTGCATGGCCAGGGCTTCGCCCTGGTTCGCGGGACAAGCCCGCTCCCACAGGGTTTTGTGGTGCCTCTGATGTCGAGTGACTGCAGGTTCGGCCCTTCGCCGGCAAGCCGGCTCCCACAGGGATCTCCGGAACACCACCAATCCCTTGTGGGAGCAACTGTCTTGCTCAACATGTGAAAGTTGGCGCGATTCCTGTGGGAGC
>NZ_AKJC01000156.1 GCF_000282535.1 Pseudomonas sp. GM84
TGCAGGTCAACGGCCAGTATGGCTACCTGATCATCGACGCCCAGGGCAACGCCGAGTACCACGCCAATCCCAATATCGCCTCGCCTCGCGATGCGCTCGACACGTTCGTCTACACCATTCGCGATGCCGATGGCGACGAGAGCACCACCACCATCACCATCAACGTGCACAACTCGTTGATGGCCTGCGATGACCGTGACGTCACGGTCTACGAAAAGGCGCTGGACCTGCACAAGGACGGCAATGACCTGGCCGCAGGCACCGTCACCGGTAGCGACCCCGGGTCGACCGGCGAAACGGCCACCGGGACACTGGCCGCCAGTGGCGGTGTCGGAGCACTTACCTACAGCCTGGTCGGCAACGCGGTGGGCCAGTACGGTCAGCTCCATCTGAACGCGGATGGCTCCTACACCTACACCCTGACCTCACCGGCGAACTCGCCGACCCATGCCAACGACGGCGCCAATACCGTTACGGAAACCTTCACTTACCGCGTGGAGGACACACTGGGCAACTGGACCACCAGCACCATCACCGTCACCATCGTCGACGACGTGCCACAGGCCCATTGCGACTACGCCAGCGTCGCCAAGGGTGATGTGGTGCGTGGCAACGTGATGGACAACGATGTGGTCGGTGCCGATGTTCGCCATGATGGCCAGTACGTGGTCGGCGTGCGCGCCGGCAACGACACCTCGACCTCGGCCATC
>NZ_AKJC01000157.1 GCF_000282535.1 Pseudomonas sp. GM84
GCCGGCTCCCACAGGGATCCCCACAGTGTTCGAGGCCTGTGGTGAACCTGTGGGAGCCGGCTTGCCGGCGATAGGGCCAGTGCAGGCAACCGCTAACCCAAGGCCTCCACTACCTTGGGGTCCAGCCCCTGCCCCGCATTGGCCGCTACCCACTCCCCCAGCTGCTGGCGCATCGCCGGGGTCCAGAAGCTCTGCAAATGCTGCCTGACACCCTTCACCGCCAGCTCATGATCCGGCTCGCTATCAAAGTAATGGGCAATCTGGTTGGCCATCTTGACCAGGTTGTCGCTGCTCATCGGCGCACCTCGGCTTTTTCCGCACCACGGCGCTCCTGGAGCAGGCGCCGCTGTTCGTCACTGAAGTCCTGGTAACGCTTCTGCCACTGGGACGGCTGGAACACCTTCACCACTTCCACTGCCGTGACCTTGTATTCAGGGCAATTGGTGGCCCAGTCAGAGTTGTCGGTGGTAATCACGTTGGCACCGGATTCCGGGAAGTGGAACGTGGTGTACACCACCCCCGGCGCCACCCGGCCACTGACCTTGGCACGCAGCACCGTCTGCCCCGCGCGGCTGCCGATGCCGACCCAGTCGCCGTCGCGGATACCCCGGCTTTCGGCGTCGGTCGGGTGGATTTCCAACCGGTCGGCATCGTGCCAGGCAACGTTGCCGGTGCGTCGGGTCTGGGCGCCGACGTTGTACTGGCTGAGGATGCGCCCGGTGGTCAGCAGCAGCGGGTAGCGGCTGTTGACCTTCTCGTCGGTGGGCACGTAGCCGGTGAGCATGAAGCGCCCCTTGCCGCGCACGAACTGGTCGATATGCATGGTCGGGGTGCCGTCGGGCGCCGCGTCGTTGCACGGCCACTGCAAGCTGCCATGGCGGTCGATCTCGGCGTAGCTGACCCGGTGGAAGGTCGGCGTCAGGCGGGCGATCTCGTCCATGATCTCGGACGGATGGCGGTAGTGCATCGGGTAGCCCAGGGCATCGGCCAGAGCCACGGTGGCTTCCCAGTCGGCCTTGCCGGCCAGCGGCTCCATGACCTTGCGCACCCGCGAAATGCGGCGCTCGGCGTTGGTGAAGGTGCCGTCCTTTTCCAGGAACGAGCTGCCCGGCAGGAACACGTGGGCGAACTTGGCCGTCTCGTTGAGGAAGATGTCCTGCACCACCACGCACTCCATGGCGCGCAAGGCGGCGGTGACGTGCTGGGTGTTGGGGTCGCTCTGGGCGATGTCCTCGCCCTGGCAGTACAGGGCTTTGAAGCTGCCGTCCAGCGCCGCCTCGAACATGTTGGGGATACGCAGGCCAGGGTCAGGCTGCAGGGTCACGCCCCAGGCCTGCTCGAACTCGGCGCGCACGCCTTCGTTGGAAATGTGCCGATAACCGGGCAACTCGTGGGGGAACGAGCCCATGTCGCACGAGCCCTGCACGTTGTTCTGCCCGCGCAGCGGGTTCACCCCTACCCCTTCGCGGCCGATGTTGCCGGTGGCCATGGCCAGGTTGGCGATGCCCATCACTGCCGTGCTGCCCTGGCTGTGCTCGGTCACGCCCAGGCCGTAGTAGATCGCCGCGTTGCCACCGGTGGCGTACAGCCGGGCGGCCGCGCGAATGTCCTCGGCAGGCACGCCGCACACCGGCCCCAGCACTTCCGGGGCGTTGTCCGGCAGGCTGACGAAATCGCGCCAGCGGGCGAAGTCCTCGGTCTCGCACCGGGCATCGATGAAGCGCTGGGCCTGCAGGCCCTCGGTGACGATCACATGGGCCAGGGCATTGAGCATGGCCACGTTGGTGCCCGGGCGCAGCTGCAGGTGCAGCTCGGCGCGGGCGTGGGGCGAGTCGACCAGGTCGATGCGCCGCGGGTCGATGACGATCAGCCGCGCGCCCTGGCGCAAGCGGCGCTTGAGCTGCGAGCCGAACACCGGGTGGGCGTCGGTGGGGTTGGCGCCGATGACCAGCACCACATCGGCCTGCATCACCGAATCGAAGCTCTGGGTGCCGGCCGACTCGCCCAGGGTCTGCTTGAGGCCGTAGCCGGTGGGTGAATGGCAGACCCGCGCGCAGGTGTCGACGTTGTTGTTGCCGAACGCCGTGCGCACCAGTTTCTGCACCAGATAGGCTTCTTCGTTGGTGCAGCGGCTGGAGGTGATACCACCGATGGAGTCGCGCCCGTACTTGAGCTGGATGCGACGGAATTCGCTGGCCGCGTAGGTGACGGCCTCGTCCCAGCTGACTTCCTGCCAGGGGTCATCCAGGCTTTTGCGGATCATCGGTTTGGTGATGCGGTCCGGGTGGGTGGCGTAGCCCCAGGCGAAGCGGCCCTTGACGCAGGCGTGGCCATGGTTGGCGCCGCCGTTCTTGTCCGGGACCATGCGCACCAGCTGATCGCCCTTCATCTCGGCGCGGAACGAGCAGCCGACGCCGCAGTAGGCGCAGGTGGTGATGACCGAACGCTCGGGCTGGCCCAGCTGGACCAGGCTCTTTTCAGTGAGGGTCGCCGTCGGGCAGGCCTGCACGCAGGCGCCGCACGAGACGCATTCGGAGGCCAGGAAATTCTCGCCGCCCGCGGCCGCTACCCGCGACTCGAAGCCGCGCCCGGTGATGGTCAGGGCAAACGTGCCCTGGATGTCTTCGCAGGCACGCACACAACGGCTGCAGACGATGCACTTGCTGGGCTCGTAGTCGAAGTACGGGTTGGACACGTCCTTTGCCTCGGCCAGGTGGTTGGCACCGTCGTAGCCGTAGCGCACCTCGCGCAGGCCGACCTGACCGGCGACGGTCTGCAGTTCGCAGTTGCCGTTGGCCGAGCAGGTCAGGCAGTCCAGCGGGTGGTCGGAGATGTACAGCTCCATGACGTTGCGCCGCAGGTCGGCCAGGCGCGGGGTTTGCGTGCGCACCACCATGCCCTCGGTGACCGGCGTGGTGCAGGAAGCCGGGTAGCCGCGCATGCCGTCGATCTCGACCAGGCACATGCGGCATGAGCCGAAGGCCTCCAGGCTGTCGGTAGCGCAGAGTTTGGGAATGCTGGTGCCAAGCATCGCTGCAGCACGCATCACCGAAGTGCCGGCAGGCACGCTGATGCTGCGTCCGTCGATGTTCAGGCTGACCTGCACGTCGCTTTCGCGGGCAGGGGTGCCCAGGTCGGTCTCAGGGTCGAAGTAATTGATCACTGCGCGGCCTCCGGGGTGGTCAGGCCGAAATCGGCGGGGAAGTACTTGAGGGCGCTGGCCACGGGATAGGCGGTCATGCCGCCCATGGCGCACAGCGAGCCGTACTGCATCGTGTCGCACAGGTCGCGCAGGATCAGGGCCTGATCGTGGCGTTCACTGAAGTCGCTGGTGGCGATCAGCCGGTCGACCACCTCCATGCCCCGAGTCGAACCAAGGCGGCACGGGGTGCATTTGCCGCAGGACTCCTCGGCGCAGAACTGCAGGGCGAAGCGCGCCATGCTGGCCATGTTCAGGGTGTCGTCGGCCACCACCACACCGCCATGGCCGAGCATCGCGCCCATGGCGGCGAAGGCCTCGTAGTCCAGCGGGGTGTCGAAATGGCTGGGGGGCACCCAGGCGCCGAGCGGGCCGCCGACCTGGGCGGCCTTGAGCGGGCGACCGCTGGCGGTACCGCCGCCGTAACCCTCCACCAGTTCGCGCAAGGTCAGGCCGAAGGCACGCTCCACCAGGCCGCCGTGGCGGATGTTGCCGGCCAGCTGGAACGGCATGGTGCCCAGCGAGCGGCCCATGCCGAAGTCGCGGTAGAATGCCGCGCCCTTGGCCAGGATGGTCGGCACCGAGGCCAGGGTGAGCACGTTGTGCACCAGCGTCGGCAGGCCGAACAGGCCCTGCAGGGCGGGAAGCGGCGGTTTGGCACGGACGATGCCGCGCTTGCCTTCGATCGACTCCAGCAGCGCGGTTTCCTCGCCGCAGATATAAGCACCAGCGCCCACCCGCACTTCCAGGTCGAAGGCCCGGCCACTGCCGGCCACGTCGGCGCCGAGGTAGCCGGCGCTGCGGGCGATGACGAACGCCTGGTCGAGCACGCGGATGGCATCGGGGTACTCCGAGCGCACGTAGATGTAGCCCTTGTCGGCCCCTACGGCGAGGCCGGCGATGATCATGCCTTCGATCAGCAGGAACGGGTCGCCTTCCATGAGCATGCGGTCGGCGAAGGTGCCGGAGTCGCCTTCGTCGGCGTTGCACACCACGTACTTCTGCCCTGCCCCGGCGTCACGCACGGTGCGCCATTTGATGCCGGCCGGAAACGCCGCGCCACCGCGGCCGCGCAGGCCGGAGTCGAGCACGGCGGCCACCACTTCGGCGCCGCCCAACGCGACGGCCTGCTCCAGGCCGGTGAAGCCACCGTGGGCGCGGTAGTCCTCCAGCGACAATGGGCGGGTGATGCCGGCGCGGGCGAACAACAGGCGTTGTTGGGTTTTCAGGTAAGGGATCTGTTCGATCGGGCCCAGCGCCAGGGAATGGCCACCGGGTTCACCGACCAGGGCGTCGAGCAGCGACGGTACCTCTTCCGGGGTCACCGGGCCAAAGCCCTGGCGCCCTTGCGGGGTCTCGCACTCCAGCAGCGGCTCCAGCCAGTACAGGCCGCGCGAGCTGGTGCGCTGGATATCGATGGGCAGCTGGCGGCGCTCGGCCTCGCGCTGCAAGGCAGCGGCGACCTGGTCGGCACCTACGGCACGCGCGACCGAGTCGCAGGGAATCAACAGCTTCAGCATGCTGCGTCCTCCAGGCAACCGTTCACCAGCGCGCGCAGGCGTTCGGGCGTGAGCCGCGCATGCACCTGGCCATCCAGCTCCAGGGCCGGCGAGCAGGCGCAGGCACCCAGGCAGTACACCGGGCGCAGGCTGATCGCACCGTCGGCGCTGGTGCCATGGTCGTCCAGCGCCAGCTGTTCGCGCAGTTGCGCGGCCAGGGCTTCGCTGCCCCGGCTCTGGCACGACTCGGCGCGGCACAGGCGCAGGGTGTGGCGGGCGGGCGGTGTGGTGCGGAAATCGTGATAGAAGCTGATCACCCCGCGCACTTCGGCGAGGCTGAGGTTGAGGGCATGGGCAATGTCCGGCACGGCATCATCGGGAATGAAACCGATGGCGTTCTGGATGGCGTGGAGGATCGGCAACAAAGCGCCGGGAGCGTCCTTCTGGCGACTCAGGATGCTGTGGATCACAGGCAGGTGAAGCAGTTCATCAGGCATACAGCGGACCTCGGCATCACGGACCCTGCCTGAATGATTGTGGGTGGCAGGTATCCGGCGTGTTCTGCTGCGGCATACCGGCCACGTCACGGTTGCGTGGCTGTCGGTCGCCTCCTTGCCGATGGCCGTGCGTCTGCGCGCACTGGGCTCATGGGCATCCCACAAGCATGGCACTTGTGGCGCCGCAGGGTTGCATGCGAGCGACCAGGCGCATTCTGAAACCGACCTTAGGGTTGGAGCAGCTACTGTGCAGATTCGCCCCAGCCTTACAACTGACTGAATGCATGGCAGCATCCAGATAAACGGCAGGGAAGCGCGCCTCGATGGATTTCAGTTGCGCGCCTCGCGGATGGCGGATGTGGACTGCGAAGGAATGGCCATTACGACATCGCACTGGTTGCAGACGCCCACCAAAATATCCTTGGCAGCACCCTGGCCATCACTAAACGGTACGTCCCGGCGAGCATAGTGCATGCTCACCACGGCCTGGCAGTGCTCGCACAGCGCCTTGCCAGTATCCCCTTCCAACAGGATTTTCATGATCGGATTACTCATTGATGAACTAGGTGGGCAAACTATGGGTTTTTTGACCGAGCGACGTCGTACAGCAATGTAACCGCCGCTTTCGCGACTTTTCCCAATGTGTCGAACGTCGCTCGCACGGTGCTTCACTTGGCCTTGAGCATCCCCATGTGCGCATCATCCATCAGTGCCTTGGCCATCTCGCACAGATAGTGCGAGGCCCAGACCAGTACGGGTTCGTCGTCCATCACACCGATGAAGGAGGCGCGCCGTGAGCAGTCCATCAGCACCGAGGCCTGCTCCATTGCATGGTCGCAGCAGTTGCCGGGCTCGACCCGGAACAGGCGCTTGCCCTCGACCACGCCGTCTACACAACTGGCGGAGCCTACGGTGAAGCCGAGACGGCCGGTTTCTTCAGGGAGTTCCTTGTCCATTTTCAACCCTCATTTTTCATCTGTGCGTCAATGCAAGGTGTGCACCTGCCGGGGACCCTTCAGCTGCACCTGCGCAATCGCCGATTCCAGCAACGTGCGTACGGCTTCCATCTCATGCATCACCGCGAGGGTCATGAGGGTGGCGGGCGACTTGGGGAGCGTGGTGATCGCGTGCTGGGCCAATGTCAGGCCACAGAGCACATATTCGGTAGCCTCGATCAACGTGTCTTCGAGGTAGTGGGAGGCATCGGGGGAATAAGGTGGATCGGGGACTATCTTGAGCATGGCGGCCTCGTGGTAATTAATCAGTCAGGACCGTCGCCAGATCACTTGCAGATGAAAGGGTGGCGGCTACGTGCGGGCCTGCAAGACCGGGACTTGGAGGCCTATTGCCCGGCTGGTCCGAAAACCACCCGCACGCAGCCACCATTGCTCAAAGCAATCGATAACTGAGGCCAAACCAAGTTCGGGCTTGCAGACCCGGTCGTTGAATTTGCAACGACCCAGCGAGACTAGGGGGCTCAGTTTTCCACCGCAATGCCCCAAAGCTTGATTCAGAAAAGGACTACAAAACAGAGGGAAAATCTGATTCTTAATGTGTAGGAACCCTCAAAATCCACCCTCTTCGCAAAGAATTGTTAAGACTGTTCACTTGCCACGTTGACGTAATTTTCACACTTGCCCCTTTAGCGTCACTGCCTCTCGGCAGCCGCCCGATCCTGACGGCCGCCATATGGATTACTGGTTTTACGAGGCAAACGTGTCAAACACCGCATCCCCATCCTCGCCAGCGCGCGTGGACTGGGCCGGCCTGGGCTGGCTCCTGCTGTTCTTCTGGTACTTTTCCGGCGTCACCCAGGCGCTTCTGCTGTTCAGTGGTACCACCGGTTTTGCAGGGTTTCGCAACTCCCTCTTCCTCAGCACCCTCTGGCTAGTGCCGGTGCTGTTGGCGCCCCGCTTCACCCGCGCCACTGCAGCCGTCATCGGCCTGGTGCTGTGGGCTGCCTCGCTGGTGGGCCTGAGCTACTTCGGTATCTATCGCCAGGAGTTCTCGCAAAGCGTGATCTTCGTGATGTTCGAATCGAACACCGCCGAAGCAGGTGAGTACTTCAGCCAGTACTTCAATATCTGGCTGATGCTGGGGTTGCTGCTGTACACCGTGGGCGCCGTGCTGCTGTGGAAACGCGTGCGCCCGGTCACCCTGCCCCTGCGCAGCCGCCTGCCGGTGGTCGTGCTGTTGCTGGCCGCCACCCTGGTGTTCCCGTTCTACAAGCAGATGGTCAAGCAGGAACGCAACTTCGCCGATGCCTTGGACAAGGTCCAGCAACGCATGGAGCCGGCGGTGCCCTGGCAGCTGCTGGTCGGCTACAAGCAGTACCGCCAGCAGCTGGACAACATGCAGGCCTTGCTGGCCCAGAACGCCGCCCTGCCGCCCCTGCAGCAGTTGCAGGACAGCAGCGGTGACGCGCCCCGCACCCTGGTGCTCGTCCTCGGCGAGTCGACCACCCGCGAGCATATGCACCTGTACGGCTACAACCGCGACACCACACCCAACCTCGACGCCCTGGCCGCCAGCGACAAGAGCCTGACCGTGTTCCGCAACGTGGTTTCGCCGCGCCCCTACACCATCGAGGTCATGCAGCAGATCCTCACCTTCGGCGACCAGCAGAACCCCGACCGCTTCCTCACCGACCCGTCGCTGATCAACCTGATGAAGCAGGCTGGCTACAAGACCTTCTGGATCACCAACCAGCAGACCATGACCAAGCGCAACACCATGCTCACCAACTTCTCGCAGCAGACGGACGAGCCGGTGTACCTGAACAACCAGCGCAGCCAGAACGCCCGTCAGTATGACGACGTGGTGCTCGCGCCCTTCGAAAAGGCCCTGCAGGACCCGGCGAAGAACAAGTTCATCATCATCCATCTGCTTGGCACGCACATGGACTACCGCTATCGCTATCCGAATGACTACGCGCACTTCACCGACCGTCAGGGTGTGCCGGCCGCGCTGAGCGACAGCCAGGCAGAGACCTACAACTTCTATGACAATGCCGTGCGCTACAACGACTACGTGGTGTCGAGCCTGATCAAGCGCTATGCGGCCAGCACGCCCAATGGCTTCCTGATGTTCCTGTCGGACCATGGCGAGGATGTCTACAGCTCCGGCAACCATGACCGCCTGGGCCGTAACGAAGGTGCGCCGACCCGGCCGATGTACACCATCCCGTTCATGGTGTGGACCTCCCCGAGCTGGCAGGCGGCTCACCCGCGTGATCTGCAGGCCATGGTCAACCGGCCCTACAGCAGTTCGCACCTGATTCACACGCTGTCGGACCTGGCCGGGTTGAGCTATGATCGCTACGAGCCGGCGAAAAGCCTGGTGAGCTCGCAGTTCGTGGTTGCGCCGCGGTGGATCGGTAATCCGTATGGCAAGTTGGTCGAATTCGACAAGTTGCCGATGGACAAGAACGAGCGGGTGCAGGAAACCGCCGCTATCAAGAACTGAGCCGTTATCGCCTGCTCAGTGCCAGCCGTGCGGCAAACAGGACAAACACCAGGCCTGTCGCACGGTCCATCCACTGGATGACCTTTTCCCGGCGCAACACACCCGCAAGCGACTGCGTTGCGCCGATCAGGACCATCGACCAGAGCAACCCCAGGGCCACGTGGATACCGACCAGGCCGAACGTCCAGGCCACCAGCGGCTGGCCTTGCGGGATGAACTGGGGCAGGAAAGAGACGTAGAAAATACCGACTTTCGGGTTCAGCAAGTTACCCAGCATCCCTTTCAGGAACCAGTTGGCTTCCGGTCGCCCCTGCGCTGCAACGGCGCCCAGTGATTGCCGGGGCCGTACCAGCATGTTCATCCCCAGCCATGCCAGATAGGCAGCGCCGCAGTACTTGAGGATGTCGTAGGCCAGCTGCGACACCGCTATCAACGCACCCAGGCCGAAGGCAACCGCAGCGCCCCAGAGCAGGCAACCGGCATTGATGCCCAGTGCGGCGCGCAGCCCCTGCTTGCGGCCCTCGACGGTCGAGGTGCGCAAGATCAGCGCGGTATCGAGGCCTGGCGTCAGGGTCAACAACGTGGCCGCGAGGGTAAAGGCAATCAGATTGTCGGCAATGGACATGGGCGTTCGAGCCTGGGCGTGAAGTGCCATCAGGTTAGCATGGGCACCCTGCCCCACCGCGCGTCACAAACGCCTTGCTCTTTACATATGGAAATCCGTATATTCGATTATCCATATGTAAAAGGCCCTGCCATGATTACCCCTCCCGAGGTCTTCAAATGCTTGTCCGACGAGACCCGTGCCCGTGCCACGCTGCTCATCGTCCGCTTGGGCGAGCTGTGCGTCTGTGAGCTGATGTGCGCCCTGGACGACAGCCAGCCGAAGATCAGCCGCCATCTGGCGCAACTGCGTAGCAGCGGCCTGCTGCTCGATCGCCGTCAGGGGCAGTGGGTCTACTACCGCCTCAACCCGGAACTGCCCGCCTGGGTGCACGAGATGCTCCAGGTGACCTTGCAGGCCAATGCCCAATGGCTGCAAGAAAACGCCTCACGCTTGCAGAACATGGACGACCGCCCGGTACGCGCCGCCGCCTGTTGCTGACCCATCGAACGAGTTTCCCATGCTGATTGCTGTCGCTGTCTTCGTCTTCACACTGATTCTGGTCATCTGGCAACCCAAGGGCCTTGGCGTCGGCTGGAGCGCCGCGTTGGGCGCAATCATCGCGCTGGCCGTGGGCACAGTGTCCCTGCAAGACATCCCAACCGTCTGGGCCATTGTCTGGAATGCCACGGCGACCTTCATCGCGGTCATCATCATCAGCCTGTTGCTGGATGAGGCCGGTTTCTTCGAATGGGCCGCGCTGCACGTGGCCCGTTGGGCAAAAGGCAGTGGCTACCGACTGTTCGCCTTCTGCGTGCTGCTGGGCGCCGCCGTCTCGGCGCTGTTCGCCAACGATGGTGCGGCGCTGATTCTTACGCCCATCGTCATGTCGATGCTGGTCGCGTTGCGATTTTCACCGGCTGCGACGCTGGCGTTCGTCATGGCAGCAGGCTTCATCGCCGACACGGCGAGCTTGCCACTGGTGGTTTCCAACCTGGTAAACATCGTCTCGGCCGACTACTTCGGGCTGGGGTTCGCTGAGTACGCCTCGGTGATGGTCCCGGTAAACCTGGCCAGCGTGGCAGCGACCTTGCTGGTGCTGTTCCTGTTTTTCCGTCGCGACCTGCCAAGGCGCTACGCCGTTGAAGCGCTGCAGGAACCCAATGCCGTCATCCGTGACCGCGCCACTTTTGTCGTGGGGTGGTGGACCCTGCTGTTGCTGCTGGTCGGCCTGTTTGCGCTGGAGCCGCTGGGCATCCCGATCAGCGCAGTGGCTGGCGTATGTGCCGCCATCCTCTTTGCGGTCGCAGCCCGCGGCCACAAGATCTCTACCCGCCGCGTCCTGCGCGAAGCCCCCTGGCAAGTCGTGATCTTTTCCCTCGGCATGTACCTGGTGGTGTACGGCCTGAAGAACGCCGGGCTCACGGATTTCCTCACGCAGTTGCTCGACCGACTGGCCGAGCACGGCTTGTGGAGCGCCGCCCTGGGCACCGGCCTGCTTTCGGCACTGCTGTCGTCGGTGATGAACAACATGCCCAGCGTGCTGATCGGCGCCTTGTCGATCCAGGCGAGCGGCGCAGACGGCCTGGTACGTGAGGCGATGATCTACGCCAATGTCATCGGCTGCGACCTGGGCCCCAAGATCACCCCCATCGGCAGCCTTGCCACCCTGCTCTGGCTGCACGTACTGGAACGCAAAGGCGTGCGTATCACGTGGGGGTACTACTTCAAGGTCGGCATTTTCCTGACCCTGCCCGTTCTGCTGATCACACTTTCGGCCCTGGCACTGCGCCTGAGCCTCTGAAATCCGCCCTGAAGCGAGGAGCCTTCCATGCGAGTCCTGTTCATGTGCACGGCCAACAGCTGCCGCAGCATCCTTTCCGAAGCCATGTTCAACCACATGGCAGCACCTGGGTTCGAGGCGATCAGCGCCGGCAGCTTCCCCAAGGGCCAAGTGCTGCCGCGCAGCCTCACTACCCTGCGACAGGCCGGCATCGCCACCGAAGGCCTCAGCAGCAAGGGTAACGATGCCTTCGAGGGCAACCCGCCCGATATCGTCATCACCGTCTGTGACAAGGCCGCTGGCGAAACCTGCCCGGTGTACTTCGGCCCCGCGCTGAAAGCCCACTGGGGGCTGGAGGATCCGTCCGATGTGACGGGTGATGAAGCCTCGATCGACGCCGCCTTCAGCGCCACCCTCGCCCATATCGAAAAACGCTTCCAAGCCTTCTTTGCACTGCCTTTCGACGCACTCGACCGTGACCAACTCAAGCGCGAGCTGGACCGGATCGGCGCGCTCTGAGCAGGAGGAAAACCATGTCAGAACAACTGCCCAACCTCGACCTTTCGCTTTTCGACACGCCGCCCGCCGCGACGCGCAACAGCGACCACAAGCCCCGTATCCTGCTGCTCTACGGATCGACCCGCGAACGCTCCTTCAGCCGCTTGCTGGTGGAAGAAGCCGCGCGCCTGCTGGAACACTTCGGTGCCGAGGCGCGCATCTTCGACCCTTCCGGCCTGCCCTTGCCTGACGATGTGCCTGTCGAACATCCCAAGGTGCAGGAGCTGCGTGATTTGGTGCAGTGGTCCGAAGGCCAGGTCTGGTGTTCGCCGGAGCGCCATGGCGCGCTGTCGGCCGTGTTCAAGGCACAGATCGACTGGATACCGCTGGCACTCGGCGCAGTACGGCCCACTCAAGGCAAGACGCTGGCGGTGATGCAGGTGTGCGGTGGGTCGCAGTCGTTCAACGTGGTCAACCAGCTGCGTGTGCTGGGGCGATGGATGCGTATGTTCACCATTCCTAACCAGTCATCGGTGCCCAAGGCCTATATGGAGTTCGACGATGCTGGACGGATGAAGCCTTCGGCGTACTACGACCGGGTGGTTGATGTGATGGAGGAGTTGGTGAAGTTCACCCTGTTGCTGCGCGATCGCCAGGATTACCTGGTGGATCGGTATTCGGAGCGTAAGGAGAGTGCTGAGCAGTTATCTGCGCGGGTTAATCAGCGGGCGATCTGATCGGGGTTCTTGCTTCCCCGATTGTTTGCGGGTGAACACTGGGCGCAGTGGGTGAACTAGCGCCCTGTGCGATCAATCCGAATGGGGACGGTGCAAATGCTTGCGCCGACCCACAGGGAGAAAGCCACCACTACCCCATCCTTGAACGACCGCGCGGTAGCGAACGACCAAAACCAGGCATCCAGTTGTGCCTATGGAAGTTTAGGTCGTTCATTCCCGATCTTTATCAGGTATGACAGACTCTTCTTTTTTGCGAACGCCTTGTGAGAAAACCATGGAGATTCGACGCTTCAGAATCGGGGATGAGACTGCCCTGTTCGACGTCTTTTACTCTGCCATTCATGAAATCGCGTCACGCGATTACGCTCACGATCAAGTCGAGGCCTGGGCTCCTGCTGATCTTGATCAAACGCTATGGGCGGAGCACCTTCGAAACCTCCGCCCGTTCGTGGCTGAGGTAGACGGGAAAATTGTGGGCTATGCCGACATTCAACCGAACGGTTACATCGACCATTTCTTTGTGTCGGGTACTCATCCTCGGCAAGGAATAGGCACTTTACTCATGAACCGTATCCATGAAGAAGCCAGGCTACTTGGCATCGATGAACTTACTTCAGACGTCAGCAAGACGGCTGAAACGTTCTTTGAACTGCACGGTTTTCATGTCGTGCGGCGAGGATTTCCGATCCGCCGGGGCGTAACGCTTCAGAATGCATTGATGCAGAAAAACCTAAAATGCAGGACATTTTCTGCACCTACCGAGTGCAAATGAAAATGTTATGGAGAGCGCGATATTGAATGAATCCATATTCAATCAATACCTGAAACGATGGGCGCTGACGATCGACGGTGACGCATTCGTCTCTCTGAATGGCAATCTACTCCCCGTTCGCCAGGGCAATGTACTCGCCATGCTTAAAGTCTCAAAGGTGCAGGAGGAGCAAGCGGGCAACCAGCTCATGGCTTGGTGGGAGGGCGATGGTGCGGCGCCCGTACTAGCCCACGAGGGTGAAGCTTTACTGATGAAGCGCGCGCAAGGCTCGGCCACGCTCATCCAGATGGTCAATAGTGGCCGGGATGACGAAGCCACTCGCATCCTCTGTGCAGTAGTAGCCCGTCTTCATACACCACGCCCCAACCCCATTCCTAAGTTGGTTCCACTCGCCCAGTGGTTCGAATCGCTATGGGGTGCGGCAGCTACTCATGGCGGAATTCTCGAACACTGTGCGAGGGCTGCACGCGAGCTTTTGGCTGCTCCATGCGATGTCACAGTACTTCACGGCGATATCCATCACGGTAATGTGCTTGATTTCGGCCAGGCTGGATGGCTTGCCATTGATCCCAAGGGGCTATACGGCGAGCGTGGCTTTGATTATGCCAATATTCTCTGCAATCCCGACGACGCAAGCGCGCTGGCACCGGAATACTTCGCACGTCGGATAGCACTCATCGCAGATGCTTCCGGGATTGATCGCCGAAGGTTGTTGCAATGGGTGCTCGCATGGACAGGGTTGTCGGCAACCTGGATGCTGGAAGACGATGCCGAGCCAAGCAGCAGGCTTGAGTTGGCGAAACTGGCAGCTTTGGCACTAACCTCAAATGCACGTTTATAGAGCTCCCTACGCTTCTCCATGGCATTGGTACTGCGACTGATTGTGATCGTGAGCAGGTTACCGTTCGCGCTCTGGCCTTTGACGCGATGGGTGACTAGCAACGGGCCGTTGGCAACCTTGGCATCGCAGTCGTACCACGCGAGTTGAAGCCGGATCCACTGCACTGGTCGACGCTGGGAAACCTTGCGATCGCACTGTGTAAACCAACTCAGTCTCTCGTCGCTTCGCCCAGGCTTGAGCCACCTGCTTTCAGGCGAACATCTGGTCTTCTTGGTAGACTAAGGCACCTTTTTCTTGAGGCGGATATGGACGGTATTGATGACCGTACCAACGGCCTCTTCCTTTGCTCTGACCATTGCCATGATTTTCGGTGACACAGGCGTGAATGGCGGTAATGACTGTCACACCAAAAACGCCTCAAAACCCCGGTAAATGGTACAAACATGCGTAGACCAGAATGTCCCTAGATACAGCCTGTAAACCACAAACCACGCGCCCTGAGCCATCCCGCCGCTTCAGCGTTGCCCCCATGATGGACTGGACCGACAGGCACTGCAGGTTCTTCCTGCGCCTGCTCTCCAAGCACACCCTGCTCTACACCGAAATGGTCACCACCGGCGCCCTGCTGCACAACGACGCCCACCGTTTCCTGCGCCACGACGTGTCCGAGCACCCGCTGGCCCTGCAACTGGGCGGCAGCGTGCCGGCCGACCTGGCCGCCTGCGCGCGCCTGGCCGAAGAGGCGGGCTACGACGAGGTCAACCTCAACGTCGGCTGCCCGAGCGACCGGGTGCAGAACAACATGATCGGCGCCTGCCTGATGGCGCACCCGGCGCTGGTGGCCGATTGCGTGAAGGCCATGCGTGATGCGGTGTCGACGCCGGTGACGGTCAAGCACCGCATCGGCATCAATGGCCGCGACAGCTATGCCGAGCTGTGCGACTTCGTCGGCCAGGTGCGTGAGGCGGGCTGCCGCAGCTTTACCGTGCATGCGCGGATCGCGATTCTCGAGGGGCTGTCGCCCAAGGAGAACCGTGAGGTTCCGCCGCTGCGCTATGACGTGGCGGCGCAGTTGAAGGCCGACTTCCCGGACCTGGAGATCGTGCTGAACGGCGGGATCAAGACCTTGGCGGAGTGCCAGGCGCATCTTGAGACGTTCGATGGGGTGATGCTGGGGCGCGAGGCGTACCACAACCCTTACCTGCTGGCTGAGGTGGATCAGCAGCTGTTTGCCAGCGATGCGGCGGTGGTCAGCCGCAGTGAGGCGATGGCGCAGTTGCGGCCGTATATCGTGGCGCATATGGAAAGTGGTGGGGCGATGCATCACGTTACTCGGCATATTCTTGGGCTTGGGCAAGGGTTCCCGGGGGCGCGGCGGTTCCGGCAGCTGCTGTCGGCGGATATTCACAAGGCGGCGGAGCCTTTGGTGGTGTTTGATCAGGCGGCTGAGCTGCTGCAGGGGCGGTAATGGGTTTGGCGGTATTGCAGCGCTAGACCGCTTGGTGCTTGTCACAACCTCTTCAGCGCCTGTGAGATCGAGCGCCGCCCGCGCGGCGCATCGCGAGCAAGCTCGCTCCTACATTTGTTGCAACGTGCCTATGTCTGATAGGCCATGGTTG
>NZ_AKJC01000158.1 GCF_000282535.1 Pseudomonas sp. GM84
TCCTACATTTGTTGCAACGTGCCTATGTCTGATGAGGCATGGTTGCCAGCCTTGTTGGCACGGCGAGATTTTTCGGCTGGTGCTGCTGGCGCCCCTGCAATTTCAAGACATGCACCAAGGCTAACAACCATGGCCTGACAGGAATGGCACGTTGCAACAAATGTAGGAGCGGATTTATCCGCGATGCGCCGCGCGGGCGGCGCTCGATTTGCGCACCACCCTAAGACCCAAGCTCCTGCCCCCCAATGTCTTGTTCAGAGCATCCCCCTGCGCATCTGGACATGACCCCACTCGACACTTGCTCCACACTGTCGCCCTGAACCCTCCAGGTGCCACCCTGCCATGAGCCTGCTGAAATCGGCGCTTCGCGAAAAATCCTTCGTCTGCGTCATGGAGTTCGTCCCCAAACCCTCGGCGCAACGCTTCGCCGCCATGCAGGCCATCATGCAGCGCGGGCACCTCTGTGGCTGGCCCATGACCCTGGCCATCGGCGACCGGGTCGCCAGCCCGCTGGAGCTATCGCCGCTGGATGCCCTCGACAGCTTCAGCACGCCCCTGCCCGCCCTGCCCCACTTCTCCGGCAAGGACCGCGAACGCCACCACCTGCTGGCGCAATTGCAGCGCATGGACGCCGCCGGCCTCGATCAACTGCTGCTGCTCACGGGCGACCGCCTGCCCGGCCATCAACCCGGTGAGCGGCCGGTGCGTTACCTGGAATCGGTCGCCGCCCTGCAGATCGCCCGTCAGGCGTGCCCCCACTGGCTGCTCGGTGCTGCGCTCAACCCGTTCAAGTACCTTGAAGAAGAAGGCGGTGCGCAATACCTAAAGGCGCAGAAAAAGCTCGCCGCCGGTGCCGACTTCCTGATCCTGCAATTGGGCTTCGATGCCGACAAGCATCAGGAGGCCCTGCAGTGGATGAACCGGCAAGCCGCGCCGAAACCGTTGCTGGCCTGCCTCATGAGCCTCACCCACGGCCGCGCGGCGATGCTCGAACACGTCGCCGGCGTCACCGTCACGCCTTCGATGCGCGCCATGCTCGAAGCCGAAGCTGCCGTTTCCAAAACCTTCGCCCAGACGCGCAGCATCGATCGCCTGGCCTTGCAGATCATCGGGGTGAAGCTGATGGGCTACGCTGGCGTACACCTGTCGGGGGTGCACGAACTCGAGCAGTTGCTCGCGCTGGAGGCGCGCATCGAACACTGGCAGGCACGCATTCATTCACTGGCGCAATGGGCACCGGCCTGGGCGCAGAGCTGGCAGATGCCTGGCCTGCCTGGCGTGACCTTCCACCCGCCGTTGGCCGACTGGCGCAATGGCCAATCCCTGGTCAGCGCCTCGGCCGCGGAGAAACTGCGTTACCACCTGCTGCACGGGTTCCACGCAGCGCTGTTCAGCCGCAACAACTGGCTGAGCAAGGCGTTCGGCTGGGTGGTACGCCGGCCTCTGTGGGGCACGGCCAAGGGTGCGCGGCTACTGCATGGACTGGAGCGCAGCGTGAAGCGGCCGCTGTTGGGCTGCGATACCTGTGGCCGCTGCCGCCTGGAAGACACCTTGTACATCTGCCCGGAAACCTGCCCCAAGGGCCTGGCCAACGGCCCCTGCGGCGGCACCTCGCTCAATCGCTGCGAGTTCGGCGACCGCGAGTGCATCCACAGCGTCAAGTACCGCACCGCCAAGGCGGTGCAGCAGACCGCCGTGCTCAGCGAGCGGCTGATCCCCTGTATCGAGGTCGAAACCCGCCACCGCAGCTCCTGGCCACAGTGGTTCGAGGCTCAGCCAGCGCGCCGCCTCAGCCCGCAGCCAGCGCCTCGAACCCAGCCCGAATCCTAGCCTCGGGCAGTTCATCGGCGATGAACACCATCACGCTCTCGCGCGCTTCGCCCTCGGCCCACTCGGCGTCCCAGTCGAAGCCGTAGAGCTTGAGCACGCCCTGGAACACCAGGCGACGTGCTTCGCCGGCGATGTTGAGCACGCCCTTGTAGCGCAGCAGTTGCTTGCCGTGGGTTTCCAGCAGGTCGTTCATGAAGTCGCTGAGGCGGTCGATGTCGAGCGGGGTCTCGGTACGCAGCACCAGGGTCGAGATGCGGTCCGGCGTCGCGGGCTTGAGCAGCGGGCGCAGGGTCGGCTTGAGGTTCGCGCCCAGGTCCGGGTTGAGGTTGAAACCACGTACATCGAGCAGCTCGGCCAGGTCGATACGGCCGTGCTCGACCACACGGATGCTGGCCCGGCCATTGATGCGCGCCAGACGCGCCTGCAGCGCCTCCACCGCCGCCGGCTCGACCAGGTCGGTCTTGCTCAGCAGCAGGCGATCGGCAAAGCCGACCTGGGCCTGGGCGATGGCCTGGGTCAGGTGCACCTCGGCATGGGCGGCATCGACCAGGGTGATGATGCCGTCAAGGATGTAGCGATCGCGCAGTTCCTCTTCGATGAAGAAGGTCTGCGCCACTGGCGCCGGGTCGGCCAGGCCCGTGCACTCGATCACCAGGCGGTCGAAGGCGATCTCGCCGGCATCCAGGCGTTCGAGCAGCAGGTACAGCGCACGGGTCAGGTCGCCATGGATGCTGCAGCACACACAGCCGTTGGCCAGGGTCATTACCTGCACCGGCTCGTCGCCCAGCAGCTGGCTGTCGATGCCGGCTTCGCTGAATTCGTTCTCGATCACGGCGATTTTCAGGCCGTGCTCGGCCTTGAGCATGTACTTGAGTAGCGTGGTCTTGCCGGCTCCCAGGAAGCCAGTGAGCACGGTTACGGGAATAGGCGTCTGCACGCAGAAATGCTCCTGTGCGGAAAAAACAATGGCCCCATCGCCGGCCAGCCGGCTCCCACAGGTTCCACCGCAGGCCTCAAGGCTTGTGGGGTGTCTGTGGGGTCCCACTGGTTCTCCGCAGGCCTCAAGGCTTACGGTGAACCTGTGGGAGCCGG
>NZ_AKJC01000159.1 GCF_000282535.1 Pseudomonas sp. GM84
GAGCGCCGCCCGCGCGGCGCATCGCGGATAAATCCGCTCCTACATTTGTTGCAACGTGCCACGGCCTGTCAGGCCATGGTTGTCCGCCTCTGGCGCCCGCCGAGAGAAATCGTTGGCATCGGCGCCCGCCAATGAATCGCGTCGAGCCAACAAGGCTGGCAACTATGGCCTATCAGGCAAAGGCACGTTGCAACAAATGTAGGAGCGGATTTATCCGCGATGCGCCGCGCGGGCGGCGCTCGATCTCATGACCGCCAGAAAAACATCGCCGAGCCCATCAATTACTCGACAACCGATCCCCACGCGCAAACCGCCAGGTACGAATGATCTCCAGCCGGTCGAACTCTGCCAAATCCCCGGTAAACGGCGCAAACGGCGCCGCCAGCCGCACGATGCGCTGCGCTGCCTGGTCGAGCACCGGCTGCCCGGACGATTCCAGCACCAGCACCTCATACAGCGAGCCATCGCGGTTGATCGACACCATCATCCGCAAATTGCCGTAGATCTGCTGGCGTCGCGCGGCGTCGGGGTAGTTGAGGTTACCCACCCGCTCGACCTTCTTGCGCCACTCCTCCTTGTACCAGGCGCCCTTGTCACGCATGGTCGAGGCGGCATTGAGGCGGTGAATGCGCGGGCGCTTGGCGTACATCTGCTGTTCGTTGGACAGCTCGGCTTCAAGGCTGGCGATCTGGCTCGACAGCTGCGAGCTGTCGAAGTCCGGCGTGGCGGCCGCAGGCTTGGGCTGCGGCTTGCTTTCCTTGGGCTTGGGCTCGACCTTCTGCGGCTTGGGAGCCTTGGTGGCCACGGCGGACTTCGCCGGTGCCGGCGGCGGCACCACCTCGGGCTTGGCGGCTGGCGGCGGCACCACCTCGGGCTTGGCGGCTGGCGGCGGCGTGACCTTGTTGATCTTGCTGTCCTGGAACGGCGCCACTTCGGTGGTCTTGGGGACCGCCTTCTTCTCCAGGGTGCCGCTGCCCTGCTGGTTTTCCTGGGCCTGGAAATCGGCCTTCTCGGGCGCTTTCTCGCTCTTGAAGGTGGCCAGGGTAATGTCCATGGTCTGGCGGATTTCAGCCGGTTTGACCACGGTAAAGCCCACGCCAAGGATCAGCGCCAGGTGCACCAGGGCAGCCAGGAACAGGGTAAAGCCAAGCCGGTCCACCGGGCGAACGCGGGGTGGCAGAAAGTCGGCGGGGATGTCGGCGGGCAGCGTCATCAGGTATCCAGCAACCGCGGGGCGGGGCAGCAGCTCAGTCGAATTGGACCGGCATCATACCCCACTCCGCGTCATTGCTCCGCGTTGGCGGTCAGCGCGCCTTGAGCTGGCGATCAATGGCATCCATCAGCTTGCCACCGATATCGGTGTTGTAGGCCGCGTCGATCTCGCGGATGCAGGTGGGGCTGGTGACGTTGATTTCGGTGAGGTAGTCGCCGATCACATCCAGGCCAACGAACAGCAGGCCCTTTTCGCGCAAGGTCGGACCGACCTGGGCGGCGATCCAGCGGTCGCGCTCGCTCAGTGGGCGGGCTTCGCCGCGGCCACCGGCGGCCAGGTTGCCGCGGGTCTCGCCGCTGGCCGGGATGCGTGCCAGGCAGTAGTCCACCGGTTCGCCGTCGATCATCAGGATGCGCTTGTCGCCGTCCTTGATCGCCGGCAGGTACGCCTGCGCCATGATCTGCTGGGCACCCAGCGCGGTCAGGGTTTCCAGAATCACCGACAGGTTAGGGTCGCCCACCCGGTGACGGAAGATCGAGGTACCGCCCATGCCGTCCAGCGGCTTGAGGATCACGTCGCCGTGCTCGGCGGCGAACTGGCGAATGATGTCCGGGCGGCGGCTGACCAGGGTCGGCGGCGTGCACTGCGGGAACAGCGTGGCGAACAGCTTTTCGTTGCAGTCGCGCAGGCTCTGCGGGCGGTTGACCACCAGCACGCCTTCAGCCTCGGCCTGTTCCAGCAGGTAGGTGCTGTAGACGAACTCCATGTCGAACGGCGGGTCCTTGCGCATCAGGATCACGTCCAGCTCGGCCAGGGGGCTGTCCTGCTCCTCACCCAGCTCGAACCAACGCGCCGGGTCGGCGAACACGTTCAGCGGGCGCATGCGCGCGCGAGCCTTGCCTTGGGCCTGGTACAGGTCGCGCTGCTCCATGTAGAACAGGCTCCAGCCGCGGGCCTGGGCGGCCAGCAGCATGGCCAGCGAGCTGTCCTTCTTGTAGGAGATGGACGCGATGGGGTCCATGACAATGCCGAGGCGAACGCTCATGGGGGTGGTTCCTCTTGGCGGCCGGTGGCCGCGACGAATCGAAAGAAAAGTGGCTCAGGGTGGCGCCGCGAACGCCGCGGGTCAAGGGGGCGGCAGATGGAACGGGCTCCGGGAGTGTGCTAAAAATGCCTTCAGCTTCAAGCTCCAAGCCATCCGCGGCTTGCAGCCCACAATGTGCAGCGATGGTAGCAACTTATGGAACAGCCCCTGAAGGTGATGGTGATCGACGATTCACGCACGATCCGCCGCACCGCGCAGATGTTGCTCGGTGAAGCGGGCTGTGAGGTGATCACCGCCAGTGACGGCTTCGATGCCCTGGCCAAGATCGTCGACCACCAGCCGCAGATCATTTTCGTCGATGTGCTGATGCCGCGCCTGGATGGCTACCAGACCTGCGCCGTGATCAAGCACAACAGTGCCTTCAAGGACATCCCGGTGATTCTCCTGTCGTCACGCGATGGCCTGTTCGACAAGGCCCGCGGCCGGGTGGTCGGCTCCGACCAGTTCCTGACCAAGCCCTTTGGCAAGGACGAACTGCTCGACGCGATCCGGGCCCATGTGCCCGGTTTCGCCGCGCAGGAACAACACGCACCCTGACCGCGCCCGAGGTGGCGCGGCCTCTCTATTTCCTGATGGGGAAACAGCATGGCCCGAGTTCTGATTGTCGACGACTCGCCGACTGAGATGTACAAACTGACCGCCTGGCTGGAAAAACACGGGCACCAGGTGCTCAAGGCCAACAACGGCGCCGACGCGGTGGCCCTGGCCCGCCAGGAGAAACCCGATGCGGTGCTGATGGATATCGTCATGCCCGGCATGAACGGTTTTCAGGCCACCCGCCAATTGAGCAAGGACCCGGAAACCAGCGCGATTCCCGTGCTGATCGTGACCACCAAGGACCAGGAAACCGACCGTATCTGGGCGCAGCGCCAGGGCGCGCGTGGTTTCGTCACCAAACCGGTGGAAGAAGACGCCCTGATCGCCAAGCTCAACGAAGTGCTCGGCGCTTGACCACCCGCCCCCAGGGCGCGTCGCTGACCGCCTTCGAGCTGTTGCTGGACATCGACCGGCGCTGCCGCCTGCTGGTGGCCGACCAGCCCCCGCAGGACACCCGCCTGCAGCAATGGAGCGGCATCGGTTTTCGTATCGCCGGGCAGTGGTTCGTGGCGCCCATGGGCGAGGTCGCCGAAGTGTTGCGCGAGCCGCGCAGCAGCCGCGTACCGGGCGTGCAGCCGTGGGTCTGCGGGGTGGCCAACCTGCGTGGCCGCTTGTTGCCGGTGATGGACCTGAGCAGTTTCTTCGGCCTCGGCCCGGCGGCCCCGGGCAAGCAGCGACGGGTGCTGGTGCTGGATCACGAGGACCTGTTCGTCGGCCTGCTGGTGGACGAAGTCCTGGGCCTGCAGCATTTCGCCTTGAGCAGCCTGGAACTGTCGCCGCCGCAGCCGCTGCTGCGCGCCGCCGCCCGTTTCGTGCAGGGGCATTTCCCGCGTGAACGCAACTGGGCGATCTTCAGCCCCTTCGCCCTGGCCCAGGCGCCGGGGTTTCTCGATGTGGCGCTATAGGACTTTCGAACGTGAACAAGCCGGCCACCAGTGTCGCCCCCAACAGCATGACCCCGCGCACGCGCAGCATCGTGCAGATCACCGTGCTGTTCGTGGTACTGATCCTGTCGATCATCCTGCTGTTCGCCAATTTCGCCTACCTCAACACCCAGTCCAACCACGACAAGCAGTACATCGGCCATGCCGGCGAGCTGCGCGTGCTGTCCCAGCGCATCGCCAAGAACGCCACGGAGGCGGCGGCGGGCAAGGCCCTGGCCTTCAAGCTGCTGTCGGATGCGCGCAACGATTTCGAGCGGCGCTGGAGCTACCTGCGCGAAGGTGACAAGTCCACCGGCCTGCCGGCGGCACCGGTCACCGTGCGCGATGAAATGGAGGCGGTGCGCCAGGATTGGGAAAACCTGCGCAAGAACACCGACACCATCCTCGCCAGCGAACAGACTGTGCTGTCGCTGCACCAGGTGGCGGCGACCCTCGCCGAAACCGTGCCGCAACTGCAGGTGGAATACGAGAAGGTCGTCGAGATCCTGCTGCAGAGCGGCGCACCGGCCAACCAGGTGGTGGTGGCCCAGCGCCAATTGCTGCTTGCCGAACGTATCCTCGGCTCGGTCAATACCGTGTTGGCCGGCGACGACACCGCCGCCCAGGCGGCCGATGCCTTCGGCCGCGACGCCAGCCGTTTCGGCCAGGTGCTTGAAGGCATGCTCGCGGGCAACCCGGCCATTCAGGTCACCCGTGTCGAGGACGCCGACGCCCGTGCACGGTTGGCGGAAATCGCCGAGCTGTTCCAGTTCGTCGCAGGCTCGGTGGATGAAATCCTCGAAACCTCGCCCGAGCTGTTCCGCGTGCGCGAGGCCGCGGGCAATATCTTCAGCCTGTCGCAGACCCTGCTCGAAGAGGCCTCGCACCTGGCCAACGGCTTCGAGAACCTGGCCGGCGGCCGTACCCTGGATACGGTTGGCGGCTACGCCCTGGGCCTGCTGGCGCTGGCCTCGATCATCCTGATCGGCCTGGTGATGGTGCGTACCACTAACCGCCAGCTGCGCGAGACCGCCGAAAAGAACGAACGCAACCAGCAGGCGATCATGCGCCTGCTCGATGAAATCGAGGAACTGGCCGACGGCGACCTGACCGTCACCGTATCGGTCACCGAGGACTTCACCGGCGCCATCGCCGACTCGATCAACTATTCGGTCGACCAGTTGCGCGACCTGGTGGCGACCATCAACCACAGTGCCGAGCAGGTGGCAGCGGCCGTGCAGGACACGCAGAACACTGCCCGCCAGCTGGCCAAGGCCTCGGAGCACCAGGCCGACCAGATCAGCGAGGCGTCGGAGGCGGTGGGCGACATGGTCGAATCGATCGACCGGGTTTCGGCCCATGCCTACGAGTCGGCCAAGGTGGCTGAACGTTCGGTGGCCATCGCCAACAAGGGCAACGAAGTGGTGCACAACACCATCAACGGCATGGACAACATCCGCGAGCAGATCCAGGACACCGCCAAGCGCATCAAGCGTCTGGGCGAGTCGTCGCAGGAGATCGGCGACATCGTCAACCTGATCGACGACATTGCCGACCAGACCAACATCCTGGCGCTCAACGCGGCGATCCAGGCATCCCTGGCCGGCGAGGCCGGTCGTGGCTTTGCCGTGGTGGCCGACGAAGTCCAGCGGCTGGCCGAGCGTTCGTCCTCGGCCACGCGGCAGATCGAGGCGCTGGTGCGGACCATCCAGGCCGACACCAACGAGGCGGTGATCTCCATGGAGCAGACCACCGCCGAAGTGGTACGTGGCGCGCGCCTGGCCCAGGACGCCGGGGTGGCGCTGGCGGAAATCGAAGGGGTGTCGCAGAACCTGGCCGAACTTATCCACAGCATATCCGACGCCGCCCAATTGCAGACCTCCTCGGCGGGGCAGATTTCCCACACCATGGCGGTCATCCAGCAGATTACCGCGCAGACCTCCGCTGGCTCCGGTGCCACCGCCGACAGCATCCGGCACCTGGCGCGCATGGCCAGCGAGATGCGTCGTTCAGTGTCTGGCTTTACCTTGCCGACCCCGGCTGAACGGCGTTGAGGGACCTACCCATGGCTTCTGCAGCAGTGAGCCCCGAGCGCCACGACACGGTCGCCCTGGCCTGGACCCGGGCGGCGATCCTCGACTGCCTGGGCCAGGCGCGCCAGGCCCTGGAGCGCTTTGCCGGCGAGACCGACGACCGCTCCATCCTGGCCTTTGTGGTGGACAACCTGCACCAGGTCCACGGTTGCCTGCGCATGCTCGAACTGCGCGGCGCCACGCGCCTGGCCGAAGAGCTGGAGCTGCTGGCCAAGGCCTTGGCCGATGGTCAGGTGAGCCCGCGCGGTGACTGCCTGGGCCCGTTGTTTCGCGGGCTCGAACAACTGCCCTCGTACCTGGAGCGGCTGCGCGGGGCGCGCCATGACCTGCCGTTGGTGATGCTGCCGCTGCTCAACCAGCTGCGCGCCTGCCGTGGCGTCGAGCCGTTGGCCCAGGGCAGCCTGATCAGCGGCGCGGCGCAACGCTTCGCAGGGTCCGACGACCTGGCCAACCTCGACCTGTCGCTGGGTAACTGGCGTGAGCAGGTGCAGGCAGGGCCAGGCCGTGATGCCTTGCGTTCGGTGGTGACGGCCCTGTGCGACGACCTGGTGCGGATCAAGGAGCGCCTGGACCAGTTCGTGCGGGGTGATCGCCAGCACATCGAACAGCTTGACGCTTTGCTGGCGCCGTTGCGGCATGTTGCCGACACCTTGGCGGTGCTGGGTTTCCAGCAACCCAGGCGAGTCATCATCGACCAGGTCCTGGCGCTGCAAGCCCTGGCCCAGGGCGAACGCGCCGTGGATGACCCGGTGCTGATGGATGTGGCGGGTGCCCTGCTGTACGTGGAGGCCAGCCTCAATGGCATGGTCGGCCCTCTGGAGGAGGGCGGGCAAAACGGGCTGCCGGGCTCGGACCTGGCAGAAATCCGCCAGCTGGTGCTGAACGAATCGCTGGCCGTGTTGCAGCAGGCCAAGGACCTGATAGGCGATTGCCTGGAGTCCGGCTGGCCGCGGCAACGCCTGCAGCCGTTGCCGGGCTTGTTGCAGCAGGTGCGCGGGGCGCTGGCGATGCTGATGCTGCCGGCCGCTGCGCAGGTGTTTGGCGCAAGCGCCGCGTATGTGCAGGGCTGGTTGCAGCATCTGGACGTGGAGCCGCCAGCGGACGAGCTGGATCATCTGGCGCAGGCACTCAGTGCCGGCGAGTGCTACCTGCAATGGCGGGTAGCCGACCCGC
>NZ_AKJC01000160.1 GCF_000282535.1 Pseudomonas sp. GM84
TTGGGCTGCAAGGCAGCCCCAAGGCCACAAATCAGATCCAGGAATGCCGCGCCGGCAAGGTCCCGTTGAGGTAATAGGCACCCACCGCGTGGTACTTCCAGCGCACCGGGTCATGCAGCGTGTGCACCCGGGCATTGCGCCAGTGGCGGTCGAGGTTGAATTCGCCAAGGGTGGCGCGGCTGCCGGCCAGCTCGAACAGCTTCTCGCTGGCCTGCAGGGAGATCTCGGTGGTCAGCACCTTGGCCTCGGCCACGGCAATCGAAGCCCGTGCCGCCGCTGCAGCATCGATCGGTGCGGCGTTGACCTCGTCCAGTACCCGCGCCGCCTTGCGCAGCAGCGCCTGGGCTGCATGCAGTTCGAGTTTCAGGCGGCCGATGTCGGCAATCACATAGGGGTCGTCGCTGGCCCGCTCGACCTTGGCCTCGATCCACGGCCTCGACTTCTCGCGCACGAAATGAATGGCGTCGTCGATCGCCGCCTCGGCGATACCGGCGTCGATGGCGGCCTGAATCAGCTGCGAGCCGGCGCCCTGGATATTGGGCAGGTCACGCTGGCGCCAGTTGTCGATCACCAGCTCGGCGTCGACCGGCACCTGGTCCAGCAGCACGGTGCCACTGGCCGTGGTGCGTTGGCCAAAGCCCGACCAGTCATCGACGATACGCAGCCCCGGCGAGCCCCGGCGGACGAAGGCCAGGCGCTGGCGGCCTTCGTCGTCCAGGGCCTTGACGGCGACCCAGTGGGCGAACAGCGCGCCGGTGGAATAGAACTTCTCGCCGCTGATGCGATAGCCGTCGCCTGTACGGGTGATGCGCGCCTTCAGGGTCAGGGTGTCCTTGGTGCCGCGCTCCGGTCCGGCATTGCCGATGCGCCAGCCGTCGAGCACGCTGCGGAAGATCAGCGCCTGTTGCGCCTCGGTGGCGGTCACGCGCAGCAGTTGCAGCATGCCGAACTGGTTCTGCGGGATCTGTCCCAGGGCCGGGTCGGCGGCGCTGATGATGCGGAACACCTCGGCGATGGTTTCGAACGAGACGTCGGGACCACCATGGGCCTTGGGCACACTGATGCTGCCCAGGCCGCTGCGGGTGAATTGCTCGATCTCGGCCCAGGGCAGCTTGCGCTGCTGGTCGCGGCGGGCGGCTTGCTCGCGGGCGGCTTCGGCCAGTTCACGGGCGGCTTGCAGGGCTTCGGCGTCGTTGCGCAGTACCTTCGCCGGCAGCAGCAGGGGCGAGCTGTCGAGATCGCTGTGGAATTGGGGTTTTGACAGGGTGGACATCAGTACCGAACCTCACAAAGTGGATGCGTCGCTTCAGCTGATGGGCGACAAGCGTTTGCTGGTCCGGTGGTCCGGTTTATATACCCTAAAGGCTTATTAAAAGTTTATGAACTAACCTTTTGGAATATATATAGAAGTGAGGATTTGCGCTGGATGTGCTGGCCTATTCGCGGGACAAGCCCGCTCCCACAGGAAAACCACAATGCATGAAGCCTAGTGAACCTGTGGGAGCGGGCTTGTCCCGCGAATGCGTCAGTCCTGACTGGCCGCGGTGCCGAGAAACTTGCGCAGGAATTGCCGCGTACGCTCTTCCCTGGGGCTGGCGAACAGCGCCTTGGCCTCGCCTTGCTCGACGATCACCCCCTTGTCGAAGAAGATCACCCGGTTCGCCACATCCCGAGCAAAGCTCATCTCGTGGGTGACGATGATCATGGTGCGCTTTTCTTCAGCCAGCCCCCGGATGGTCGCCAGCACTTCACCGACCAGTTCCGGGTCGAGCGCCGAGGTGGGTTCGTCGAACAGGATCACCTCCGGCTCCATGGCCAACGCACGGGCGATGGCCACGCGCTGCTGCTGGCCGCCCGAAAGACGCCGGGGGTAGGCGTCTTCCTTGCCCGCCAGGCCAACCTTGGCCATCAGGCGCCGGCCCAGCTCGATGGCCTGCTCGCGAGGGGTCTTCTTGACGATCACCGGCCCTTCGATGACGTTCTCCAGGGCCGTGCGATGGGGAAACAGGTTGAAGTTCTGGAACACGAACCCGGCCTGCTGGCGCAAACGGCGGATCGCACTTTGCTGCCCACCCAGCGGGCGGTTGGCATCGATGCTGATGTCGCCGATGCGGATGCGCCCGGCGTCCGGGGTTTCCAGCAGGTTCAGGCAGCGCAGGAAGGTGGTCTTGCCCGAGCCGCTGGGGCCGATGATGGCCACCACTTCACCGGGCTGCACGGTCAGGTCGATGCCGTTGAGCACGGTCTGGCCCTTGAACTGCTTGGACAGGCCTTCTACGACGATCATCTTCAGTGCTCCTGGTCGTGCTGGTTGACCCGCGCTTCCATGCGGTTCTGGAAGTGCGCGAGGATGCTGCAGAGGATCCAGTAGATCACCGCAACCGCCAGGTACATGGTGAACACTTCGAAGGTGCGCGCCGTAATCAGCTGCGCCTGGCGGAACAGCTCGGGCACCTGGATGGTCGCCGCCAGGGCGGTGTCCTTGACCAGCGAGATGAAGCTGTTGCCCAAAGGCGGCAGCGCGGTGCGCAGGGCCTGAGGCAGGATGGTGCGGCGCATGGCCTGGGTGCGGGTCATGCCGATGCTGGCACAGGCTTCCCACTGACCACGGTCGATGGACGAGATCGCCGCACGGAGAATTTCGCAGATGTAGGCGGCCATGTTCAGCGACAGGCCGATCAGCGAGGCCGGGATCGGATCGAGCTCGATGCCGATCTGCGGCATGCCGAAGTAGATCACGAACAGCTGCACCAGCAGCGGCGTGCCCCGGAAGAACGAGACATAGATGCGTGCCAGCCAGTTCAGCGGCAGGATCTTCGACAGCCGCATCAGCGCCAGGGCAAAGCCCAGCACCAGGCCGAAGAACATGCCGCCGACACTCAGCAGCACGGTATAACCCGCGCCCTTCAGCAGGAAGGGCGTGGAGTCGACTACCAGTTGCAGGCTTTCAGCGATCATTTGGTGACATCGGCACCGAAGTATTTCTCGGACAGCTTGGCCAGCGTGCCATCAGCCTTGAGCTTGTCGATGGCCTTGTTGATGGCCGCCAGCAGTTCAGGCTCGCCTTTGCGCAGGGCCACGCCGCTTTCCAGGCGCGAGAAGGCTTCGCCGGCAAGTTCGGTGTCCTTGGCTTTCTGCGCGTATTCCAGCGCGGCCAGGCGGTCGATCAGGATGGCGTCGATGCGGCCGTTGCGCAGGTCGGCGAACTTGCTCGGGTCATCCTCGTAGGTGCGCACTTCTGCTTTCGGTACGTCCTGCTTGACCCACTGTTCGTAGTTGGTGCCCAGGCCCACGCCGACTTTCTTGCCCGCCAGGTCCTGAGCCTTCTGGATATTCAGCTCGGCGGCCTTTTTCTTCAGGATCAGCGCCTGGATACCGGAGACGGTATAAGGCTCGGAGAAGTCGTACTTCTTCTTGCGCTCCTCGGAGATGGTCACCTGGTTGACCACCACGTCCAGACGCTTGGATTCCAGCGCGGCGAGAATGCCGTCCCACTTGGTCGGCTGGATCTTGGCCTTGACCCCCAGCTCCTTGGCCAGCAGCTCCGACAGCTCGACCTCGAAGCCGGCCAGCTTGCCGTTCTCATCCTGGAAGCTGAAGGGCGGGTAGGTGCCTTCGAGGCCGACGTTGATCACGCCTTTTTCCTGGATGGTCTTCAATTGCTCGCCGGCGAATGCCTGGCTGAGCAGGCCGGCGCCCAGAAGGATGGCCAGGCTGGCGTTGAGAAGCGGTTTGGCGAATTTCGACATGTCAGGCCCCGCGCTTGTTGTGGAAGTAGTGGGTGGCGACTATAGAGTTGGCTTCATAGGCCAGGAAATAATAAAAACTTATTTTCTTATGCGTTTTTGAAAAGGTTCAGGATTCGGTTGTCTTGAGGGTAGGCGAGGATGCCCGGTTCGTCATCGCCGCTTATGCCTGACTTAGCGCAGGATGGAATAAAGCGTTGTTTTTTCCAAGGGACGGATTTGCCGTAGAGTGGATTGCAAAACCACAGATTGCCCCACTGGCAGGAGAACCCCGTGAGCGAACAACCATCATCCGCGCATTGGCAGTTGCACAGCATCGTCAGCGGCCTGCGCGGTGCCCGTGAGCAGTGGCGCAGCCGCAATGGCCGCAGCATTGGCGAGCAGGGCGGGCGCGAGCTGCCCTCGCGCGAGGCGATGCGGCAGATCCTCGAGCAACTGTGCGGGGCGCTGTTCCCGATGCGCCTGGGCCCGGTGGACCTGCGCGAGGAGAGCGAAGATTTCTACGTGGGCCATACCCTGGATGCGGCGCTGACCGCCTTGCTGGCCCAGGCGCGCCTTGAGCTGCGTTACGCCGCACGCCAAAGCAAGGGCGACTCGGTTGCAGTCGATGGCCAGGCCTTGCGCCTGATCCAGGATTTCGCCGCAGCGTTACCTGGCCTGCGGGTGCTGCTCGATACCGACGTGCTGGCGGCTTACCACGGCGACCCGGCGGCGCGCAGCGTCGATGAAGTCCTGCTGTGCTACCCGGGGATTCTGGCGATCATCCATCACCGCCTGGCCCATCATCTGTACCAGGCCGGTTTGCCGCTGCTGGCGCGGATCAGTTCGGAGCTGGCGCACTCGGCCACGGGCATCGACATTCACCCCGGCGCGCAGATCGGCCAGAGCTTCTTCATCGACCATGGCACCGGCGTGGTGATCGGCGAGACCGCGATCATTGGTGAGCGGGTGCGTATCTACCAGGCGGTCACGCTGGGTGCCAAGCGCTTCCCCAGCGATGAGTCGGGGACGCTGCACAAGGGCCTGCCACGGCACCCGATCGTCGAGGACGATGTGGTGATCTATGCGGGGGCTACCATACTTGGGCGTATCACCATCGGCAAAGGCTCGACCATTGGCGGCAACGTTTGGCTGACCCGCAGCGTGCCGGCCGAGAGCAACATCACCCAGGCGAATTTGCAGCTGGATTGCCAGGACAAGAACTGAACTGAGGACCGTGTTGGCTTCTTCGCGGATGAATCCGCTCCTACAGGTTCACCTCCGCTTGTAGGAGCGGATTCATCCGCGATGAGGCCGGTACAGGCATGCACCAATCAGCCCCCCGGTTCGCATTGAAGTCCAATCCATGTTTAACTTGAACGCTTGTTCAACGAAAAACGCTGGTCCGCTGCCGGTGTTCAACAGGAGGATTCCTTTGCTGAACCCGTTCAACCCGAACCTCACGTCAATCGACGAGGTGCATGCAAAATGAGTGCACCGAACCCCTCACTTGCCACCGGCAAGATGCGCATGAACCCCCCGGTGTTCTACTTCGCGGCAAGTTTCATCCTTCTCTTCGGCCTGGTGGTCATCGCCTTCCCGCAAGCTGCCGGCGAATGGCTGATGGCGGCGCAGAACTGGGCGGCCAACACGGTCGGCTGGTACTACATGCTGGCCATGACGCTGTACCTGGTCTTCGTGGTGGTCACCGCCTTGTCCGGCTACGGCAAGATCAAGCTCGGTGCCGACCACGACGAACCCGAGTTCAGCTACCTGTCGTGGGCCGGGATGCTGTTCGCCGCCGGCATCAGCATCACCCTGTTCTTCTTCTGCGTCTCCGAACCGCTGACGCACATGCTGCAGCCGCCGCAAGGCGAGGCCGGTACCGCGGAAGCCGGGCGCCAGGCGATGCAGATCCTGTTCCTGCACTGGGGCCTGCATGGCTGGGGCGTGTTCGCCTTCGTCGGCATGGCGCTGGCCTATTTCGCCTACCGTCACAACCTGCCGTTGGCCCTGCGCTCGGCGCTGTACCCGCTGATCGGCAAGCGCATCAACGGGCCGATCGGCTACGCGGTGGATGGCTTCGGCATCATCGCCACGGTGTTCGGCCTGGGGGCCGACATGGGCTTCGGCGTGCTGCACCTCAATGCCGGCCTCGACTACCTGTTCGGCATCAGCCACAGCCAGTGGGTGCAGGTGATGCTCATTGCCTTGATGATGGGCGCGGCGGTGGCCGTGGCGGTCGCCGGGGTGGAGAAGGGCGTGCGGGTGATGAGCGACATCAACCTGTTCCTGGCCTGCGCGCTGCTGCTGTTCGTGCTGTTCGCCGGGCCCACCCAGCACTTGTTCAACACCTTGATCCAGAACCTCGGCGATTACCTGGGGGCCTTGCCGCGCAAGAGCTTCGACGTGTACGCCTACGGCGAGAACCGCGACTGGCTGGGTGGCTGGACGGTGTTCTACTGGGCCTGGTGGATTGCCTGGGCGCCGTTCGTGGGGCTGTTCATCGCGCGTATTTCCCGTGGCCGCACCATCCGTGAGTTCGTCTTCGGCGTGCTGCTGATTCCGCTGGGCTTCACCCTGGCGTGGATGTCGATCTTCGGCAACAGCGCGCTCGACCAGGTGATCAACCACGGCATGACAGCCCTCGGGCAGTCGGCCTTGGACAACCCGTCGATGAGCCTGTACCTGCTGCTGGAAACCTACCCGTGGAGCAAGACGGTCATCGCGGTGACGGTGTTCATCAGCTTCGTGTTCTTCGTCACCTCGGCCGACTCCGGCACGGTGGTGCTGTCGACCTTGTCGGCCAAGGGCGGTGACGCCGACGAAGACGGCCCGAACTGGCTGCGTATCTTCTGGGGCGTGATGACCGCGCTGATCACCAGCGGGCTGCTGTTCGCCGGCAGCATCGATTCGCTGAAATCGGCGGTGGTGCTGACGTCGCTGCCGTTCTCGCTGATCCTGCTGTGCATGATGTGGGGGCTGCACAAGGCCTTCTACCTGGAGAGCCAGCGGCAGATCGCGCAGATGCATTCGCTGGCGCCGTTCGCCCAGTCCCGTCGCGGCCGTGGTGGTTGGCGGCAGCGCTTGAGCCAGGCTGTGCACTTCCCGTCACGGGATGAGGTGTACCGCTTCATGGACGACGTGGTGCGCCCGGCGATTGCCGACGTGCGTGAAGTGTTCGAGCAGAAGGGGCTGACCCTGATTACCCAGGATGACCCGAGCCATGACAACGTCAGCCTGAAGGTCGGCCATGGCGAGGAACAGCCGTTCATCTACCAGGTGCAGATGCGTGGCTACTTCACGCCGTCGTTCGCGCTGGGTGGGTTGGGGACTCAGGAGTTGAAGAACCGCCGCTATTACCGGGCGGAGGTGCACTTGAGCGAAGGCAGCCAGAATTATGATCTGGTGGGCTACAGCAAGGAGCAGATCATCAACGACATCCTCGACCAGTACGAGCGGCACATGCAGTACCTGCATCTGGTCCGCTAGGTTGTCGTTGGTTTCACCGGCCTCTTCGCGGGACAAGCCCGCTCCCACAGGAACCGCGTAATGCTTGAGGGCAGCGGAAATCCTGTGGGAGCGGGCTTGTCCCGCGAAGAGGCCGGTACAGGTCACATCAAAGTTCAGAACGGCGCATCCCCAAGGATGGTCGCCCGATGCATCACCCGCCGATTCGGCCGATAGTCATCCACCGCAAAATGCTGCGTCACGCGGTTATCCCAGAACGCCACGTCATTCTCCTGCCAACGCCAGCGAATGCTGAACTCCGGCCGCGTCGCATGGGCGAACAGCAGCTTCAGCAGCGCCTCGCTCTCCAGCTCGCTCAATTCGTTGATCCGCGTCGTGAACCCTTCGTTGACGAACAGCGCCTTGCGCCCGCTCACCGGGTGGGTGCGCACCACCGGGTGCGACAGCGGTGGGTTCTTGCGCCGGGTTTCTTCCCAGCGCGCCAGGTCGTCCGGCGTGGTGCCGAAACGCTCCAGCGGGAACGACTTGGTGAAGTCATGGGTGGCGCTCAGTCCATCGAGCATCTTGCGCAGCGGCGCCGACAGTGCCTCCAACGCGGCGATGCCGCTGGCCCACAAGGTGTCGCCACCGTAGGCCGGCAGCTGCTTGGCGCTGAGTACCGCACCCAGTGCAGGGGTGGGCAGGAAGGTCACGTCGGTGTGCCACACGGCGTTGTCGCGCACGTCGGTGACGGCGGTGTCGAGCACCAGCACCTGCGGGGTTTCCGGCACGTTGGGGTAGATCGGGTGAATGTGCAAATCACCGAAGCGGGCAGCGAAGCGCGCTTGCTGATCCGGGTTGATCGGCTGGTCACGGAAGAACAGCACCTGGTGCTGGAGCAGCGCCTGCTCGATGGCGTCGCGCTGCTCGGCGCTGATCTCGCGGCTGATGTCCACGCCGCTGATCTGGGCGCCAAGCGCCGGGCTGAGTGGGGTAATGGTCAGGCTCATGGCTTATCTCGTGCTAGGCGCCGGGTTGCCGGCGTGGTCAGTCCAATTCAGTGGCTTTGCCCGTGCCAGGGCACCAGCTTGCGTTGCAGGGCGCGCAGGCCCATCTCCAGGGCGAAGGCGATCAGGGCGATCAGCAGGATGCCCAGCACCACCACATCGGTGACCAGGAACTGCGCCGCCGACTGCACCATGAAGCCCAGGCCGCTGGTCGCGGCGATCAGTTCGGCGGCGACCAGGGTCGACCAGCCGACCCCCAGGCCGATGCGGATACCGGTGAGGATGTCGGGCAGCGCGCTGGGCAGGATCACATGGCGAATCAGTTGGGCCCGGGTGGCGCCCAGCGACTGGGCGGCGCGCAGCTTGGCCGGGTCGACGGTGCGCACGCCGGTGGCCGTGGCGATGGCGATCGGGGCGAAGATCGCCAGGTAGATCAGCAGCACCTTGGACAGCTCGCCGATCCCGCACCAGATGACGATCAGCGGCAGGTAGGCCAGCGGCGGAATCGGCCGGTAGAACTCGATCAGCGGGTCGAGGATGCCGCGTGCCACACGGTTGTAGCCAATGGCGATGCCGACCGGGATGGCAGTCAGGGTAGCGGCGGCCAGGGCCAGGCCGATACGACCCAGGCTGGCGCCCAGGTGCTGCCACAGGCTGGCGTCCATGTAGCCCTGGGTGAGCAGGGTCCAGCCCTTGGCCAGGATATCGCTGGGCGAGGGCAGGAACAGCGGTTCGATCCAGCCGACAGCGGTCACCAGCCACCAGACCAGCAGCAGGCTGGCCAGGGTCAGTGTGCTGATCCAGCGGGTGGAAAGCGGGCGGCGGGCCTTGACGGCTGGCCGGGTGTGGGCGTTGCGCTTGCCGGCGACCGGCAGATCGATGCTGCTCATGCGGGCTCCTGCAGGCTTTGGCGTTGGGAGAACACCCGCGCCAGCACATGCTCGCGGGTTTCGATGAAGCGTGGGTCGGACTTGATCGCCCGGGCCGGCTCGCCGGCGGCGTAGCGCTGGCCGAAGTCCAGTTGCAGGCGCTCGACCACACGCCCCGGGTTGGGCGCCAGCAGTACCAGCTCGCTGGCCAGGAACACCGCTTCTTCGATGTCGTGGGTGATCAGGAACACCGGCTTGGCCGTGCGTTGCCACACCTGCAGCAGCAGTTCCTGCATCTGTTCGCGGGTAAAGGCGTCGAGTGCGCCGAACGGCTCGTCCATCAGCAGCACCCGTGGGTCGGCTGCCAGCGCGCGGGCCAGGCCCACGCGTTGCTTCTGCCCGCCGGACAATTGCCAGATGCGCCGCTCGCCGAAACCGGCGAGATCGACCAGGGCCAGCATTTCGCGCGCCTTGGCTTCACGTTCTGCACGTGGCACGCCGGCAAGTTCGAGGCCGAAGGCAACATTGCCCAGCACGTTCTGCCAGGGCAGCAGGGCGTCGTCCTGGAACACTACGCCGCGTTCGGCCCCGGGGCCTTGCACCGGCACGCCATCGAGGCTGATGCGCCCGCCGCTGGGGGCGACGAAACCGGCGATCAGGTTGAGCAGCGAGGTCTTGCCGCTGCCCGATGGCCCGAGGGCCACCAGCAGTTGGCGAGGACCCAGGCTCAGGTTGATGTCGGCCAGCACCGGGGTGTTGGCACCGGGGTACTGTGCGCTGATGCGCTCCAGTTCGAGCAAGGCCATGACGGGCTCCGGATCAGGTTCAGTTAGGCAGGAATTTGGCGCTGACGTAGGGCGAGTAGTCCGGCAGTACCGCGTCGACCTTGCCTTGTTGCTTGAGGAACGTGGCGGTGTCGGTCAACGCCTTGGTGGTCGGTGCGCCCAGGGCATTGGCCTGGTCGGCGGCCAGCGGGTAGACGTTGCCTTCCAGCAGCACCGGGATGTCGCTGGCCTTGGCGCCGGACAGCTTCACCAGCTTGGCCACGTTGTCCTGGTTGGCCAGCCAGGCTTTGGGGTCTTTGCGGTAGTCGGCGTAGGCGTCGAGGGTGACCTTGGCGAAGGCCTTGACCACGTCCGGGTGCTTGTCGGCGAAGTCCTTGCGCACGATCCAGGCGTCGAAGGTCGGTGCGCCTTTGTTGGCCAGTTCGCCCGAGGTGATGAGCACCTTGCCGTTTTCCTTGGCCACACCCAGGGCCGGGTCCCAGACGTAGGTGGCGTCGATGTCGCCGCGCTTCCAGGCAGCGATGATCGCCGGCGGCGCCAGGTTGAGGATCTGCACCTTGGACGGGTCGATGTTCCAGCTTTTCAGCGCGGCCAGCAGGCTGTAGTGGCCGGTGGAAACGAACGGTACGGCGACTTTCTTGCCGATCAGGTCTTGCGGCGTCTTGATGCTGTCACGGGCGACCAGAGCTTCGCCGGCGCCAATCTGGGTGGCGATCAGGAAGGTTTCGACCGGCAGCTTGCGGGTGGCGGCGGCGGCCAGTGGGCTCGAGCCCAGGTAGCCGATCTGCACGTCGCCGCTGGCTACCGCCGTGATGACATCGGCGCCGTTGTCGAATTTGCGCCAGGCGATGTCGGCCTTGCTGGCTTTTTCATAGGAACCATCGACCTGAGCCACCTTGGCCGGGTCAACGGTGGTCTGGTAGGCAACCGTGAGGTCGGCGGCCTGGGCCAACCAGCTGGCGCTGGCGAGAGACAGGGCGGCGAACAGGCGCAGCGGGGCATGCGGGATCATGGTGAACCTCTCGTCAGGCAATTGGGCTTTGATGGCGAGAAGACTAGATGATCTAAGAAATCAAAAATAAATAACTTTTTAGAATTAGCTTAGGAGCCAAACGCTTTAACCCACGCAAGGTGTCGAAGATGACGACTGGCAGATCATTGGACCGCTGCTAGCCTTTGATCCCTCGTCATAAGGTGGCTTGGCACGTAGCGGGTCGGCAAACGTTTGCACATAACCTAAAGGTATGATTGACGGCGTCGATACAACTTTTCGCAGTGAAGGTTTCATTGATATTCCTTAAAAGTCTTACAAATTCATAAAACAGTCATTTTGGATTTATAGGATTGTCATTATCCTGTAGCGCAGGAGATGTCCTTAGACCAAAGTCGCGAAACGTTTAGAAACGATTGACTTATTGGTCACGCTTTGGGACTAAATCGCCCATCCACGGTGAGCGGGGCAGCAGATCCCGCCGCCAGAGATACACAAGAATTAGAACGTAGAGGAGCAAAACATGTACAAGTCCAGCCTGGCTCTGGCCGTGGCACTGGGGGTTTTCGCCCAACAAGCAGCTGCTGCAGGTTTCGTTGAAGACAGCAAACTGGCGCTGAGCTCGCGCACCATGTACTTCAACAACGACAACCGTGATGGCGGCGCTGACAACCGTGAATCGGGTCAGGGCTTCAAGCTCGACTACCTGTCCGGTTTCACCGAGGGCACCGTTGGTTTCGGCGTCGATATCCAGGCCCTGTGGGGTATTCACCTGGATGGCGGTCGCGGCAAGCACCCAGACAACAGCAGCTTCTTCCCAAGCGACTCCGACGGCTCCGCAGTGAGCGATTGGGCGCGCGTGGGTGGCAATGCCAAGGCTCGCTTCTCGAAGACCGAGGTTCACTACGGTAGCGCCCTGGCGCCGAACCTGCCGATCCTCGTCGCCAACGATGGCCGTCTGCTGCCGCAGACCTTCGAGGGTGGCACCATCCAGTCGAAGGAAATCGACAACCTGACCGTCAACGCCGGTCAGCTGACCCACGCCATGGGCCGTGCGTCGAGCAACCGTACCGGTCTGTCGATCGCGGGCGCTACCCAGGACAGCAACAAGTTCCGCTACGGCGGCCTGGACTACAAGCTCACCCCAGACCTGACCCTGCAGTACTACTACTCGAACCTGGAAGACTTCTACAAGCAGCACTTCCTGGGCGCGACCCACGTGTTCAAGATCGCTGACGACCAGTCGTTCAAGACCGACCTGCGCTACTTCGACAGCAGCAGCGACGGCAAGAACGGTGACGGCGGTGGCTACAACTTCAACAACAACGGCGGCTTCGCCAAGACCCCTGGCGAGGTCGACAACAAGACCTGGTCCGCGATCTTCACCTACACCCTGGGTGGCCACTCGCTGCTGCTCGGTCACCAGCGCGTCAATGATGACGGTGGCTTCGTCTGGCTGAACCAGGGTAGCGTCGTTGACGGCAATGGCCGCAACGAAGGCGCCGGTGGTTCGAGCTTCTACCTGTTCACCGACAGCATGGTCAACCAGTTCGCCAAGGCCGGTGAAAACACCACCTTCGGTCAGTACGCCTATGACTTCGCGCGTCTGGGCGTTCCAGGCCTGAAAGCCTCGGTCGCCTACCTGAAAGGTGAAGACGGCAAGAACGCCAACGGCAACGGTACCTTCAGCGAGTGGGAGCGTGATGCACGCGTCGACTACGTGATCCAGGAGGGCACCTTGAAAGGCCTGGGCGCCAGCCTGCGTCACGGCGTTTACCGTGGCACCGGCACCAGCTCGCTGGCTGACCAGGATCAGACCCGTCTGATCTTCAACTACACTTACAACTTCCTGTAAGCCGTAGCTGATCGAAAAGCCTCGCCTAGTGCGAGGCTTTTTTGTGCCTGCAATTCCGTATGCCGTATGGTTATAAATAAATCAGTATTTATTCTTTTTATTTTGATCAGGATGCAGGCACATTGAACCCAACAAGGCCAGAACACAGCACAGGAGCCGCACCCCATGAGCCTCAAACTCGGCGACATCGCCCCTGATTTCGAACAGGACTCCAGCGAAGGCAAGATCCGTTTCCACGAATGGCTGGGTAGCAGCTGGGGTGTGCTGTTCTCCCACCCGGCCGACTTCACGCCGGTGTGCACCACCGAACTGGGCCTGACCGCCAAGCTCAAGGACGATTTCGCCAAGCGTGGGGTCAAGGCCATCGCCCTCTCGGTGGACCCGGTCGATTCACACCACCGCTGGATCGATGACATCAATGAAACCCAGAACACCGTGGTCAATTTCCCGATCATCGCCGACGCCGACCGCAAGGTTTCCGACCTGTACGACCTGATCCACCCGAACGCCAGCGACACCCTGACGGTGCGCTCGCTGTTCGTCATCGATCCGAACAAGAAAGTGCGCCTGACCATCACCTATTCAGCCAGTACCGGGCGCAATTTCAATGAAATCCTGCGGGTCATCGACTCGCTGCAGCTGACCGACAACCACAAGGTCGCCACGCCAGGTAACTGGCAGGACGGCGACGAGGTGGTAATCGTGCCTTCGCTGAAGGACGAGGACGAAATCAAGCAGCGCTTCCCCAAAGGTTATCGGGCGGTCAAACCCTATCTGCGGCTGACCCCGCAACCCAACCGCTGACGCATTCCTCGTTGCATTGCTCTTAGCCATAGCAGGGATATTCGGGCCGTTTCGACGGCCCTTTTTTATGCCTGCAAGGGCCTCATCGCCG
>NZ_AKJC01000161.1 GCF_000282535.1 Pseudomonas sp. GM84
TTGCCGGCGATTGGGGCGCATAGCGCCCCCAGCCTGCACTACTTGGCGATCTGGATCTTCGGCGCCCACTGCAGCCACTCATCCTGCGCCTGGTCGAACAGGGCAAAGGTCTGCTGCGGTCGGGCCGGGTTGCCCATCTGCTCGCCATCGGGCGTGGCGAACGCAATGCCGCCTTCCATGAGTGTTTCCAGCGACTCGGTACGCACCGTAGCCCCTTTGATCAGCCCCCAGTCGAAACCGAACCCACTGCTGTTCCAGAATCGGCTGCCACTGCGCACCAAGGCGGCATAACGCGGCTCGATCAGGATATGGATCAGCACCCGGTCAGCACTCTGGCCCAGTTCATAACCGGTGACCTTGCCTACGGCGACTTCACGATAGGTCACTGGCACCCCTGGCTTGATCGAGCCACGTCGAGGCGCACTCAGGGTCAGCGGCAAACCGATCTCCTGCCCCACCACCTCGGGCGCTTCGGCCAAGGCGATGAAATCGCGCTGCGGGCCTCTGTCCTTGGCTGACGGCTGCACTTCCAGGTACTGCCCACCAATCAGGGTGTCGAGGTTCTCGGTACGCACCAGGCCAAGTGCCGGCTTGACTACCCAGAACTGAGTACCCACCCGCGCGATGCGGTCGGCCGCTTCGGTGATGCGCGCACGCAGCAGCACGGCTTGCAGGTCTTTGGTCAGGTCGACACGTTCGACACTGCCCACATCCAGGCCACGGAAGCGGATTGGCGTGCCCGCCTTGAGGCCGTCAGCGCGATCGACACGGATCGTGACCAAGGTGCCGCTGCGGTTCACCGCTTCCTGGCTTTCCAACAGGCGGAAACGCGGAATGTGGCGCTTGAGCGCTACGTTCGGGGTCGGGGTGTCGAAAGCGATACCGCCGGCCATGAGGGTCTGCAGTGACTCACTCTTGATCTTGATACCAGACAGGCCGCCGGTGAGGGTGATGCCGCTGACGTTCCAGAAGCGCGACGAGCCGTTGACCAGCTTTTCGTACTCTTTTTCGATATGCACGCCAATCAGGATGCGATTGCTGTTGTGGGCGAACTGATAGCTCTGCACGCTGCCGACCTTGACCTGGCGGTACATGACCGGGCTGCCGACCTCCAGCGAACCCAGGGTATCGGCGAACAGCACCAGGTGCAGGCCTGGCGCTCTGAGGTCGAGCGGCGGCGCCTTGGGCCTGGCCTCGAACTCGCGCTGAGGCGTTGCGCCCTTCTCACCGGGGCGGATGGCGATGTAGTTGCCTTTGACCAAGGCTTCCAGGCCAGTGATTCCCGCCAACGAGATGGACGGTTTGACCACCCAGAACTGTGTGCCATCCACCAGGTAGTCTTCGGTCAGCGGGTCAAGCGTCAGCTCGGCCATGGCCACGGACAGGTTGTTTTCCATCTTCAGCGCTTTCAGCGAACCGACCTGAATGCCCTTGTACATCACCGGCGTGCGACCGGCTTGCAGGCCTTCATAATCGTTCAATTTGACCTTTACCCGAATCCCCGCCTGGGCCGCGTCGAAGTCTTCGTACAGACGGAACGGCAAGCTGGGGTCGGTGGGCGGACTGTCCTTGCGGTATTCCGGGGTAGCAAAGGCAATACCGCCTGCGACGATGCTGGACAGCGACTCGCTGCGCACCTTCACACCGGACAGGTCGGCATCGATGCTGATGCCGCTGGCGTTCCAGAAGCGCGTGTGCTTGCGCACCAGGCTGGCATAGGCCGGCTCGATGAAGACTTTGACCTCGACCGTGCTCTGGTCATCGGAGAGGCGGTAGCTCTTCACCCGACCGACCTGGATCTGCTTGTAGAAGACCGGGCTATCGCGATTGAGCGATCCCAGCCGCTCGGCTTTGAGCGTAAGGTGCAGGCCCGGCTCGCTGTCCGAAAGCGGCGGCGCCACCTTCAACGCAGTAAAGCGCTTGGTCCGCTCACCCTCCCCCGGACTGACGGCAATGTAGTTGCCGGACACCAATGTCTCAAGACCGGTTATACCCGCCAGGCTGACGCTGGGTTTGACCAGCCAGAAACGCGTGCCTTTGGTCAGGTGCGGCTCTGCAGCCTTGTTCATCTCGATGGTGGCGATGACGCCCTGCTTTTCGCCCTTGGCATCGAGCACCAGGCTCTTCACCTTGCCGACCGGCATACCTTTGTAGATGACTTCGGTCTTGTTGGCGACGATACCCTCGCCGCTCTCGAAACGAACCTCGATTTCCACGCCGGCATCGCGGTAAGCCTGCCAGGCCAGCCAGCCGCCGATCATCAGCGCGATCACCGGCAGAATCCAGATTGCCGACCAATTGGAGGCGGGGCGGGTTTTGGCCGTAGGCAAGTCACTCATGGTCGTCATCCGACTCCGTGTTATCCCAAATCAGTCGGGGATCGAAAGTTAAAGCAGCAAGCATCGTGAGAATCACCACAGTTGCGAAGGCGACAGCGCCCAGGTTGGCTTCGACACTGGCGATGCGGCCGAAATTCACCACCGCCACCAAAATGGCGATAACGAAGATGTCCAACATTGACCAGCGCCCTATGAACTCGATGAAGCGGTACATCAGGATCCGTTGCCGCGCCGACAGCGGTTGACGACGCTGGACGGAATACAGCAGCAAGCCGATTCCGATCAGCTTGAACGTCGGCACCAGAATGCTGGCGATGAAAACCACCGCGGCAATCGGCACCATGCCGTGCTTGAGCAGGGCAATGACGCCGGACATGATGGTGTCCGGGCTACCCTGCCCCAAGGCACTGATGGTCATGATCGGCAATACGTTGGCCGGGATGTACAGAATCGACGCGGCTATGAGCAGCGCCCAGGTCCGCACGATACTGTTGGGCCTGCGTGCATGCACGATGGCCCCGCAACGCGTACAGGTCTGCGAACTGCGCTCGCCTTCCTGACGGTTCAACTCATGACATTCATTGCAGACCAGGATGCCTGCATCAATCGCCCGCATGGAGATCCTCCCCCGACAACGCGCTCCAGATCTGGTGTGGAGACATCACTACCTCTAGCCAGACCTGAACCAGCAGCAGGCTGATGAAGCAGAACAGGCCCAAGCCAACGCTCAGCTCAGCCAGATCCACCAGTTTGACGATCGCGACCAGCACGCCCATGAAGTAGACCTCGAGCATGCCCCAGTCACGTAGATGGTGATAAATGCGGTAAAACAGCAGGCCGTAGCTGCGCCCGATGTTCAGGCGAATGCTCAGCAACACGGCCAGCTGGCACAACAGCTTGAGTAGCGGGATGGCCATACTGCAGAGGAACACCACGACAGCGACGCCGCGCATCTCGGAATTGTACAAGCCCACCACACCGCTCCAGACCGTATCGTCTGAAGTCTGGCCTAGCAGGTGCAACTGCATGATCGGCAGGAAATTGGCGGGTACGAAAAGCAGCAGGGCCGTCAGCACCAGGGCCAGGCTACGGTTGACCACATTGTGTCGGTGGGCGTACAGCTCGTAGCCACAACGAGGGCATTGGGCCTTTTCGTCATGCTGCAGGGAAGGTTTACGCATCAACAGGTCGCACTCGTGACAGGCGACCAGCTCATCCAGTGGCAACTGCTCTAGGGCTTCGGTTTCAGGCATTTCGGAATTCTGAATAGGTACGTCGGACTATTCTAGTGGCCCAGCTCGAAATGTGGGAGATGACCAAGGCACTGGTTTGGCAGATAGCGATTTTTTCGGGTAGAAAGACAAAACCCCTACCTGCTCGCGCAGATAGGGGTTTTGCGAAATGAATCTTGACGATGACCTACTCTCACATGGGGAAACCCCACACTACCATCGGCGATGCATCGTTTCACT
>NZ_AKJC01000162.1 GCF_000282535.1 Pseudomonas sp. GM84
GGGGCGAGCCCCCCGCCAGCCAATGGCAGGTCGGCAGCGGTCGACCAGGCGCAGGACCTGCCCAGCCTCAAGGCCGAGTACGCCCGGCTGCTGACCAAGTACAAGGAAGCGCACCCGGACGTGCAGGCGGTCAAGCGCAAGATCGACCTGCTCAAAGCCTCGGGTGAAAAGGGCATCGCTGCCGCAGCGTCGATGAACCTCGATGCGGCCCGGGTGCGGACCAAGATGGCAGCGGCGCAATCGCGCATCGCCTCGTTGGCTGAACAGAAGCGCCAGCTGATCACCAAGATGGAAGGCTACGAGGCAGACATTCTCGAGGCGCCGCAAGTGGAGCGCGGTCTGATTACCCTGATGCGCGACCACGACAACGCACGCAAGAAGTATGAAGAAATTCGCAACAAGGAAATGGGTGCGAAGATCACCGAAAGCCTGGAGCAGGAAAACAAGGCCGAGCGTTTCGTGCTGCTGGAGCCGCCGTTGATGCCGGAAAAACCGATCAAACCCAACCGCAAGAAAATCGTTGCCCTGGGCCTGGTGCTGGCACCGGCGGTGGGCGGTGGGCTGGTGATGTTGCTGGAGATGCTCAACCAGCGGGTGCGCGGCGTCGGTGCACTGGAAAGCGTGCTGGGCAAGCGGGTGCTGGTGGCTGTGCCGTACATCGCTACCCAGGCCGACAAGGCCAAGCGGCGAAAATGGCTGATGCTGATGATCGTCGCCGGCTTGGTTCTGGTGGCTATGCTTCTGGTGGTCGTCCATGTGTTCTACATGCCGTTGGACGTCCTGCTGTTTAAAGCTATGGCGCGGTTTGAATAGGGAACTCAGCAATGGACAGAATTACGCCGGCTATTGGAAAGAACCTTCACCAGATTTCCCCTACACCCATAGAAACGCCGAAAGCGCCGCTGCTGGCGGACAAGCCCGAACCCCTGGGCCAGTTCGACTACGTGCAGACCAAAGTGGTACCGCTGCGTGCGGAGCACCTGGAGCGCAATCGGATCGTGTCGTACAACAAGAATTCGAACATGAGCGGGGCCATCGACCTGTTGCGCACGCAAGTGCTCAAGGCCATGGACGAGAACGGTTGGCGCACCCTGGCCATCACCTCGCCGACGCCCGAGGCCGGCAAGACCGTGCTGGCGGTGAACCTGGCCATGAGCATTGCCCACCACACCACCAAGACCGCCTTGCTGGTGGACTTCGACCTGCGCCGCCCGCGGGTGGGCAGCAGCCTGGGCCTGCCTATGGACAAGGCGCTCAACGAGGTGCTCAGCGGCAAGGCCTGGCTCGAAGAGGTGCTGGTCAACCCGACGCTGCCACGCTTCGTGGTGCTGCCGACCCGCGAGCCGATCCCGATGTCGACCGAGATGCTGTCTTCGCCCAAGGTGGACAGCCTGATCAGCGAGCTGCGCGACCGTTACGATTCGCGCATCTGCATTTTCGACCTGCCGCCGCTGCTGAGCTCCGATGATGCGATCACCGTGCTGCCGAAGTTCGATTGCGTGTTGCTGGTGGTGGCCAATGGCATGAACAGCAAGAAGGATATCGAAGATTGCCTGTATCACCTGGCGAACGCGAACCTGGTTGGGGCGGTGTTGAACAAGGCGGATGAGCCGCTGCGGACTTATTACTGATTCAACCTCGTCTGTGCTCTTGAGATCGAGCGCCGCCCGCGCGGCGCATCGCGAGCAAGCTCGCTCCTACATTTGTTGCAA
>NZ_AKJC01000163.1 GCF_000282535.1 Pseudomonas sp. GM84
CAACCATGGCCTGACAGACCGTGGCACGTTGCAACAAATGTAGGAGCGAGCTTGCTCGCGATGCGCCGCGCGGGCGGCGCTCGATCTCATGACCACCACAAAAGTCGTGGCGAGCAGTCATTGCCTCATCCCACCACGGCGCAACCACCACAAGCTCAATGCCTTGGCTAACTCTGAAGCCACTAACAGGCAAGCCCACACCCAGTTACTCAGGCCAGCAATCAAAGTCGGTACCATCAACAAAATGGATACGGACGGAACAATAAATAACGCTCGAAATGGAATTTGCACGGCTGCAAAGTAGATAGCTGACCTGCCCCCCCTGTAAAACAGCACACAGCTAACAACCACAGAAAGCTGTATGGCAAGGCCGAGCCATATCATCACCTCTAGACCACCTCCCCAATTCCTCATGTTGGTGAGCGCGTCATCCAGGTCGGTCCAAAGCGGTATCGCACCTCGGCGCAGGCTGCTAAACAACACAAAGCAAATATAGAAAGCATCCATGGCACTCCAGAACAACAGCGCCGAACGCCTTGCATTCAATACCGGCATTTCCGAAATCATCCTTTCTTAAATTCGTAGACCTCATTGGCCAGCACCGGACGCCAGTGCCAAGACGCACCGGAAATGTCCCAGTGATCGTCAGCCTCCACATAATGCTGCTGGGTCTTTGGTTCCGTTCCGTATTGATTAACTGCGGAAGCCAAGAGCTCTCTCAACCCGCAAAGGTCGCACCTGCCTTGAAGGTTGTCGAAAACATAAGAAGTGGCAAAGAATGGATCTTCAACTCTATCCAACTCCTCCTTCCAAATACCGCTCCAGCGAGACAGCCTTTCCATAGCGCTACTCCATAGTAAAAGAGCAATGTCTAACCAAAACGGATGACTAACGCACTATCGAAACCTCCTATTTGGAAGTAGGAAATTTCCTTTTTCATCTTTGAAATCTCAGGCTCAGGCAGACCATTTGTTGCAACGTGCCTATGCCTGATAGGCCATGGTTGCCTGCCTTGTGGGTACGACGCGATTCTTCGGCGGACGCCAAAAGGCGGACAACCATGGCCT